>JBEIPX010000013.1:0-17614 GCA_040376815.1 Bradyrhizobiaceae bacterium | reverse complement strand
TGCGCACGGTCTGGCTCCTGATCGTGCTGGCGCCGGCGGTTGCGGTGCTCGGCTTTGCGCTGATCCAGCCGTGGACCGAGGCAGGCGAGGTGAAGACCGCCGTCCCCGCGCGCGAGATGGGGCGTTTCTTCGCCGAGAATTATCAGCGGCGTACCAATCAGCCGCTGCGCGCCGTCGCCGGCGATCCGCAGTTCGCGTTGCTGATCAGCTTCAGCGCGCCATCGCGGCCGCGCGTGTTCTTCGATGCCGATCCCGCGCGCTCGCCGTGGATCGATGCGGCCCGCTTCAACACGGGCGGCGGCATCGTTGTGTGGCGGGCTGCGGACACGGCGGGCACGCCGCCCGCCGATATCCTCGCGCGCTTCCCCGGCCTCGTGCCGGAAGTGCCGCGCGCGTTCGAACGGCTCATCAATGGCCGCCAGCCGTTGCTGCGCGTGGGCTGGGCCATCGTGCGGCCCAAGATACCCTGAAGAAGGCGCCCTGAAGAGAGCGTTTCGTATTGATGGAACTGAACGTCGGTTCTCCCTCCCCTTGGAAGGGGGGAGGGTCGGGGTGGGAGTCCGATGAAGCTCGCGACCCCCTCCCGACATGCTGCGCATGTCGGCCTCCCCCTTTCAGGGGGAGGTAAACGACGCACTCGATTCCAAATGAATGATCTACGCCGCGCTGGTCTTGAGGTGACGGAACAGATTGCCGCGCGCCTCGTCGTCCATCTCGGCTTTGAAGGTGAACTTGTCCTTCAGCGCGAGCGCACGCGCCGCCGCCGGCCGCGCGCTGACTTCATCGACCAGCCGCTTCAGGTTCGGGTACTTCGCCCAGTGCTCTTCGCCGAGCGCGAAGGGAATGAGTCGCGCCCAGCCCCACACGTCCATGTCGATGATCGTGTAAGTGTCGCCGACCATGTATTTGTCCTTGCCGAGATGGTCGTTGAGGATGCCGAAGTGGCGCTGCGCCTCGAAGGCGTAGCGGTTGATCGCATACGGTAGCTTCTCGGGCGCGAAATTCTTGAAGTGCACCGCCTGACCGCAATAGGGGCCGACGCCGCTCGCAACGAACATCAGCCACGAGAGTAGCTCGGCGCGGTTGGCGGGTGTGTTGGCCGGCATGAATTTGCCAGTCTTTTCGCCGAGGTAAAGCAGGATCGCGTTGCTGTCGAAAACCCGCACGCCGTCGTCGACGATCGCCGGCACCTTGGCGTTCGGATTGATCGCAAGATACTCCGGCTTGTGCTGATCGCCCTTGCGGGTATCGACCGGGATCGGCTCGTAAGGCACACCGGCCTCTTCGAGGAAGAGCGCGACCTTGGTCGGGTTGGGCGCGGTGTTGAAATAGAATTTAAGCATGGCGTGATCCTTGTGGTGCTGCGTGCTCGAAAACCGGGAATGCGGGGCCAGGTCATGATGCCGTCAGGCATCCGAACGCGGCGGCATCTTTGACCGGGTACCGAGGCCACGCAAGTGCGTGAGCCCATCCTGAAGCAGTCTACGCGCTCGCGTTTTCGTGAAGGGCCGCTTTGATCGCGCGCAGATCCTGCCAGGACAGCCGCTTGTAGATCGGCGAACGCAGCAGGTACGCCGGGTGGAAAGTCGGCATCGCCCGGATCGTCCGCTTGCCGGTATCGTACTGCACCCACTTGCCGCGCGTCCGCATGATGCCTTCGCGCGTGTTGAGCAGCGTCTGCGATGACGGATTGCCAAGGCAGACAAGAACATCCGGATCGACCAGCTCGATCTGGCGGCGGATGAAGGGCAGGCAGATTTGCGTTTCCTGCGGCGTCGGCGTGCGGTTGCCGGGCGGTCGCCAAGGAATGACGTTGGCGATGTAAACCTTGGTGCGATCCAGCCCGATTGCCGCGAGCATGCGGTCGAGCAATTGTCCGGAGCGGCCGACGAACGGCAGTCCCTGGATGTCTTCGTCGCGGCCCGGCGCCTCGCCGACGAGCATGATCTTCGCCTCGGGGTTGCCGTCGGAAAACACGAGCCGTGTCGCGGTGGCCTTGAGCGCGCAGCCGTCGAATGCATCGAGCAGACTGCGCAACTCATCAAGCGATGACGCGGTTGCTGCCGCATCGCGTGCCGATTGAGCCGCGACATCGGGCGGTGGTGCTGCGTCGGCGCGCGGTGCTGGAGTTTGCGAGGGTATAGCCGAGCCTTTTGGCGGCAGGGTGCGCAGCGTCGGCTCGGCGGCTGCGCGGGCGATCGGTGCGGCCGGTTCCTGCGCTTCCGACAGGCGATCCTGCGGCTCGTCATCGAGCGCGCAATCGACGCCCGCCTCCCGATAGAAGGCGAGCAGTTCGTATGCCGTCGGCGGCCGATCTGAAAATGGAGCAGGCATTTGCTGAGTGTGTTCCGCAGTGCGGTTCTGGCCTGGAGGCCGGTCCGCGCGGCTATTGTAAGCCTTCGCGCGGATAGGCGAAATGCCTCCAATAGGCTCATGCACTGGCATGCAACGGCGATCGGGATCGCCGGGGTTGTCCTTCCGCAAAAAATCGGAAAGAAACACTCCAAAGAAAACACTTGGAACCGTTCTGAATTGATCTGACGATGGCTGTCGTCAGGGAAGGCCGAGAGATCGTCATGAGTACTGAACTGCCGCCCCGTGAATCCATGGAATTCGACGTCGTGATCGTCGGCGCGGGACCGTCCGGGCTCGCGGCGGCCATCCGGCTGAAGCAGATCAACCCGGAACTGTCGGTCGTCGTGGTCGAGAAGGGGTCCGAGGTCGGCGCGCACATTCTTTCGGGCGCGGTCATCGATCCGGCCGGTCTCGACAAGCTGATCCCCGACTGGCGCGACGACGCCGATTGTCCGCTGAAGACGCAGGTCACCGACGATCGCTTCTACTGGATGACCGGCAGCGCCGCGATCCGGCTGCCGAATTTCGCCATGCCGCCGCTGATGAACAATCATCATTGCTACATCGGCTCGCTCGGCGATGTCTGCCGCTGGCTTGGGCCGAAGGCGGAGTCGCTCGGCGTCGAAATCTATCCGGGCTTCGCCGCGACCGAAGTACTCTACGACGAGAGCGGCAACGTCAAAGGCATCGCCACCGGCGACATGGGCATCGGCCGCGATGGTCAGCCGAAGGATTCGTTCACGCGCGGCATGGAACTGCTCGGCAAGTACACGCTGTTTGCGGAAGGCGCGCGCGGCAGCCTTACCAAGACGCTGATCGCCAACTTCAAACTCGATGCCAACAGCGAGCCGCCGAAGTTCGGCATCGGGCTCAAAGAAGTGTGGGAGATCGATCCGGCCAAGCACAAGAAGGGTCTGATCCAGCACTCGTTCGGCTGGCCACTCGGCAACTATACCGGCGGTGGTTCTTTCCTCTATCACTACGGCGACAATCTCGTGGCCGTCGGCTTCGTCGTCCATCTCAATTACGACGATCCGTACCTGTCGCCGTTCGACGAATTCCAGCGCTTCAAGAATCATCCGTCGATCCGCGGCGTGTTCGAGGGCGGCAAGCGCCTGTCTTACGGCGCGCGCGCAATCACCGAGGGCGGCTACCAGTCGGTGCCGAAGCTCTCGTTCCCGGGTGGCGCGCTGATCGGCTGCGCCGCAGGCTTCGTCAACGTGCCGCGTATCAAGGGCGTCCATAACGCCATGGGCAGCGGCATGCTCGCCGCCGAATCCGTCGCGGCTGCGCTCGCTGCCGGCCGCGCCAACGACGAACTGATCGACTACGAGAACGCCTGGCGCGGATCGGCGGTCGGCAAGGACCTGCACAAGGTCCGTAACGTCAAGCCGCTCTGGTCGAAGTTCGGCACCGTCATCGGCGTCGCGCTCGGTGGCTTCGACATGTGGTGCAACACGCTCGGCTTCTCGCTGTTCGGCACGCTCGGTCACGGCAAGCGCGACGCCAAGACGCTCGAAGCCGCGCGGAACAAATCGCCACATAGCTACCCGAAGCCGGACGGCAAGATTTCTTTCGACAAGCTCTCGTCGGTATTTCTCTCAAATACCAACCATGAGGAAGATCAGCCGATCCATCTCAAGGTCGCCGACATGGCGCTTCAGAAGTCGTCGGAACACGACGTCTATGCGGGTCCGTCGAATCGCTATTGCCCGGCGGGCGTTTACGAGTGGGTCGAGGACACCTCGGGTCCCAAGTTCGTGATCAACGCCCAGAACTGCGTCCACTGCAAAACCTGCGACGTGAAGGATCCGAACGGAAACATCACCTGGGTGCCGCCCGAGGGTGGCGGCGGGCCGAATTATCAAGGCATGTGATCGCGTTGGCGGCATCCGGCCACGATGCCGCCACAGTGCGGTTCTGGAACATGTGACACCGCGAACGTCCTGACGAACCTGCATTTCCTTGCGGTCAGCCGTCAAACGGGCCATTGTGCATACCGCTTGATGCGCCGGGCAGGGCGGTGCCGTGGCATGCTTACATTCGAGCCAATCTGGAGCTTTCGAACCGAGATGCTGACCTTTCTCAAGCGGCGCGCCGCCATTGCCAGTTTTGCAACCATCGCGCTCGCGATGCCCGTCGTCTGGCTGGGTGCGACCGAAGCGGTCGCGCAGAAGGTGAAGGAAGCGCGCAACACGCCAGCGGCGACAAGCCCAATGCGGGTGGAGTCGACATTCACCAATGCCGGCAGTTACCTCGCAGCGCGCCACGCCAACGTCGAGCGTGATGCGTCGGCGGCGGCGCTGTTCTATCGCAACGCGCTGCGCCTCGATCCAAAGAACAACGAACTGCTCGATCGCGCCTTCATATCCTCGCTGGCCGACGGCAACATCGACGAAGCGGTCAAGCTCGCCGAGCGGGTTCTGGTCGTCGACAAGAACAACCGCGTCGCGCGGCTCGTCGTCGGCGTGCGGGCGCTGAAGCAGAAACAGTACGCAGCCGCGCAGCAGAACATCAACCAGTCGGTGCGCGGCCCGATCACCGATCTCGTCGCGGTGTTGCTGTCGGGCTGGGCCAGCGCCGGTGCGGGCGAAGCGCGCACGGGCGTTACCAATATCGACCGGCTGTCGGGCCCCGAATGGTATCCGCTGTTCAAGGACTTCCACACCGGTCTGATCCTCGACAACGCAGGCCAGCAGAAGGATGCCGGCGCGCGCTTCGAGCGCGCCTACAAGCTCGATACCTCCGCGCTGCGCATGAACGATGCCTACGCCCGCTGGCTGTCGCGCAACAAGAGCCCGCAGCCGGGCGTCACCGCGATCTCGATCTATGAGGATTTCGACAAGAAGCTGCCGCGCCATCCGCTGGTGATGGCCGCGATGCAGGACCTGCGCGCGGGCAAGAAGCTGCCGCCGCTGGTCGCGACGCCGCAGGCAGGTGCAGCGGAAGCGCTCTACGGCATCGGTGCCTCGCTGACCCGTCGCGGTGGTGAAGACCTCGCGCTGGTCTATCTCCAGCTTGCGTTGTACTTGCAGCCCGATCACGCGCTGGCGCTGCTCTCGCTCGCCGATCTCTACGAGACGGTGAAGAAGCCGGCGATGGCGATCAAGGTCTACGAGCGCATGCCGGCGAGCTCGCCGCTCAAGCGCAACGCGCAGATCAATCTCGCCACCAATCTCGACAGCGTCGAGCGTAGCGACGAGGCGATCAAGATCCTGAAGGAGTTGATCGCCGGCGATCCGCGCGATCAGGAATCGATCATGGCGCTCGGCAACGTCGAGCGTGCGCGCAAGAAGTTCGCCGAGTGCAGCGAGACCTATGCGGACGGCGTCAAGGAATTGCAGGGCACTGAGAAGAACGCCTGGGTCTTCTACTACTTCCGCGGCATCTGCGAGGAACGCTCGAAGCAGTGGCCGAAGGCAGAGGCGTCGATGAAGAAGGCGCTCGAACTTCAGCCCGAGCAGCCGCATGTGCTGAACTATCTCGGCTACTCATGGATCGATCAGGGCGTGAACCTCGACGAGGGCATGAAGCTGATCCGCCGTGCCGTCGAGCAGCGTCCGGACGATGGTTACATCGTGGACTCGCTCGGCTGGGCCTACTATCGCGTCGGCAATTACGAAGACGCGGTGAAGCACCTCGAACGCGCTGTCGATCTCAAGCCGGAAGATCCGACCATCAACGATCACCTTGGCGATGCCTACTGGCGCGTCGGTCGCACGCTGGAGGCACGGTTCCAGTGGGCGCATGCGCGCGACCTGAAGCCCGAGCCGGACGAGTTGCCGAAGATCGAGGCCAAGCTCAAGGACGGCCTGCCGGAGGATACCTCGTCGGCTGCTGCCGCCAAGGACAAGAAGGACGGCAAGGGCGGCTAGAGCATGATCCGGACCCGCAGGGCCGCGTTAGCGCAAAGCGTGAAGCGGCTTTCCGAAAAAGATCATGCTCAAACATAATGTCCCACCCGGCTGTTGACGCCCGCGCGCGGGCGGCTCACAAGCACATCAGGACCATGGGGGCAGGCGTAACCACGCGGGCGAAGCCGCGCTGTTCACGCGTGTAAACGGGGCGATGGCTCAACTGATCGAAAAAGCGCGAGCCAAGGTCAACCTGACCTTGCGGGTGCTCGGCCGCCGTACGGACGGCTACCACGATCTTGAAAGCCTCGTCGCGTTCGCCGATTGCGCCGACAGTCTGATGCTCGTGCCGGGTGACAAGCTCGGCCTGACGACGACCGGCCCGCGCGCCGCGGAGTGCGGTGGCCTCGATGACAATCTGGTCACGCGGATCGCGGCGGCGCTCGCTGAACGCGTCGATGGCTTGCGCACCGGACACTTCACCCTCGACAAGCATCTGCCCGTCGCGGCCGGTATCGGCGGCGGTTCGGCGGACGCCGCCGCCGCGCTGCGGCTGCTCGCGCGCGCCAACAATCTCGACCTCGCCGATCCGCGCATCGCCGAGGTTGCCCAGGCGACCGGCGCCGACATTCCAGTCTGCGTCGCATCGCAGGCGTGTCTCATGGCCGGCATCGGCGAGGAGCTGACACCGCTGCCGTTGCCTGAAATGCCGTGCGTGATGGTCAATCCGCGTGTGGCGGTAGCGACGCGCGATGTCTTCTCCGCGCTCGGTTTGAAGAACGGCGAATTGCTCGTTGGTGCGACCGATGTGATGCAGGCGCTGCAATGGCCCGAGGACGGCGCATCGGCCGGCGACTGGATCGAGGTCATCGGCGCCGGCATCAACGATCTGGAAAATCCCGCGCTCGAAGTTCAACCGATCATCGGCGACGTGCTCGATGCGCTGCGAGAGGCAGAAGGCGCGCAGTTCGCGCGCATGTCAGGTTCGGGAGCGACCTGCTTTGCGATCTTCAAGACGCAGGCTGCAGCCGGGAAGGCTGCGGTGGCCATTCAGCAGGCGCACCCCGGCTGGTGGGTGCATGCGGGTGTGTTGAGCTAGGAACCCCGTCCATCATGCCCGCGTAAGCGGGCATCCAGTATCCGAGAGCGTTGCGATTTGTATTGAGCGATGCCGATTACCGGATCGCCCGGTCAAGCCGGGCGATGACAATCACGCTAATGCGACCTTGCCAGACAGAACGCGACGACGTCTTCCAGCGCCGCGCGCATCGGTGATGCCGGGAACAGCGCAAGCGCGTCCTTTGCCATATCGCCGTAGTGCTGGGCACGATTGATCGTGTCGTCCAGTGCGCGATGCTTGGTCATCAGGCCGATCGCCTGATCGAGATCGCCGTCGCCGATCTCACCTTTCTCGAGCGTCTTCACCCAGAACGCGCGCTCGCTGTCGCTGCCGCGCCGGAACGCCAGCACCACCGGCAGGGTGATCTTGCCTTCGCGGAAATCGTCGCCGACGTTCTTGCCGAGCTTCGCGGCCTTGCCGCCGTAGTCGAGCACGTCGTCGACGAGCTGGAACGCGATGCCGAGATTCATGCCGACCGAGCGGCAGGCGGTCTGTTCGGACTTCGGCCGGTTGGCGAGCACAGGGCCGACCTCGCAGGCGGCGGCGAACAGTTCGGCCGTCTTGCCGCGGATCACCGCGAGATATTCGTCTTCCGTCGTTGCGGTGTTCTTCGCCGCGGCAAGCTGCATGACCTCGCCCTCGGCGATCGTCGCGGCGGCGGCGGAGAGAATGTCGAGCGCGCGCAGCGAGCCGACTTCGACCATCATCCGGAAGGCCTGCCCGAGCAGGAAATCGCCGACCAGCACGCTGGCCTCGTTGCCCCAGAGCATGCGCGCCGACAGCTTGCCGCGCCGCAGTTCGCTCTCGTCGACCACGTCGTCGTGCAGCAGCGTCGCCGTGTGCATGAATTCCACGGCAGCGGCGAGCTTGATATGGCCGTCGCCGGTGTATCCGGTGAGGTTCGCCATCGCGAGCGTCAGCATCGGCCGCAGCCGTTTGCCACCCGACGAGATCAGGTGGTTCGCCACCTCCGGGATCATGGTGACTTCGGAACCGGTGCGGGCAAGGATGGTGGCGTTGACGCGCTCCATGTCGGGCGCGACCAGCCCGACCAGGGAGTCGATCGACGCTGCCGCGTGGCTTTCGAAAGGAACAATAACCGCCACGTATGGCCTCCGGAATGCTATGGCAATCGACAATAGAAAGTGTGGCGGGGCCGGGCAAGGGCCGCGGGAACCTCCCGGCCGCCTGCGACGAGAAGGCGCTTCAGGTGCGGGAATTGCTGCGGACCAACGATATGGTGCTGGTGTCGGCGGTCGGAGCTTTGCTCGACGGCGCCGAGATCGGCCATCTCGTTTTCGACCAGAACATGAGCGTCATCGAGGGCTCGATCGGCATCCTGCCGCGCCGGATTCTCGTCGGCGAAGATGACATCGCCCAGGCGCGGCGTGTTCTGACCGATGCCGGGCTCGCGCATGAGTTGCGTGGCGATGACTGAAGCGCTCGCCGATACCACGGTGGACGCTTTCCTCGGCGGTACTCTCATGCTGCGGCAGCCGAAGCGCGGCCATCGCGCCGGGCACGATGCGATCCTGCTGGCGGCAGCGACCGTGGCGAGGCCCGGCGATCGCGTCGTCGAATTTGGCGCCGGTGTCGGCACTGCGGGGCTGGCGCTGGCGCGCCGGATCGGCGGACTCGACCTGACGCTGGTCGAGATCAGCGAGCCGTTGGCGGTGCTTGCGCGCAAAAACGCGAAGGCCAACACTATTGCTGCGACTATTCTCACGTTCGATGTGACCGCGAGCGCGGCTGCGTTCGAAGCGGCGGGACTTCACGCCGACAGCGTGGACGCTGTGCTGATGAATCCGCCGTTCAACGATCCCGGGCGTCACCGCGCGTCCAGCGATCCGGACAGGCGGCTCGCGCATGTCGCTTCGGAGACGACGCTGGACGATTGGGTCCACGCTGCGCGGCGCATGCTGAAGTCGGGCGGTTCACTGACGCTGATCTGGCGGGCCGATGGATTGGCGGAGGTGCTTGCGGCGCTCGGTCGCGGCTTCGGCAGTCTGGCAATTGTGCCGGTTCATCCCGATCTGGAGAGTCCAGCCATTCGCGTGCTGGTCCGGGCGATCAAGGGAGGCCGGGCGCCTCTGGAAATCCTTTCGCCGCTGGTGCTGAACGATGCGTCGGGTCTGCCTACTGCCGAGGCACAGGATGTTCTGGCCGGCCGGGCCGCGATGTCTCTCGGCGGCCGCCGATCATAAGAAAATGCCGTTACTGTGTGGTCCGCTTGGTCTGCTTGTTTGGCATCGAAGTGAAATGTATTGCCGCGAGAAGCGTGCCCATCATCAGGATCAAAAGGTATGTTTTCATGGTTTGACCTTCTCAGCTTTGACGATGCGAAGCGGTGGCTGACGCAAGACAACGAACGCAAGACAACGAACTCAGAGCAAGAAGCGTTCCAGTGGTTAAGGCGCAGTTAAGACCAACAATTTGTGAACGAGGACATGATGTCGCTTGAGACCGATACGGATCAGACGCGGCCAAATTGGGTCAGTTCGATCACAAGGCTGCTACCGGCGCGCTGGCGGCGGGATGTTCCTGTGGTGCCGGTGGTGCGATTGTCCGGGGTCATCGGCGCGGTGACACCGCTGCGTCCCGGAATGTCGCTCGCGGGCGTCGCGCGGCTGCTGGAGCGTGCGTTCGCAACCCGCAACGCCAAGGCGGTTGCGATTGTCATCAACTCGCCGGGCGGTTCGCCGGTGCAATCGCGGCAGATCTACCTGCGCATCCGCCAGCTCGCGGACGAAAAGAATCTGCGCGTGCTGGTGTTCGTCGAGGACGTCGCGGCGTCCGGTGGTTACATGCTGGCGTGCGCGGGCGATGAAATCTTCTGCGACCCGTCATCCATTCTCGGCTCGATCGGCGTGGTCGGAGGCTCGTTCGGCTTCCAGGACCTGATCAAGAAGATCGGCGTTGAGCGGCGGCTCTACACGGCGGGCGAGCGCAAGGCGACGCTCGATCCGTTCCTGCCCGAGAATCCGGATGACGTCGCGCGGCTCAAGGACATCCAGCGCGAGATCCATCGCGTCTTCATCGATCTCGTCAAAGGCAGCCGCGGGACGCGGCTGAAGGGCGCTGACGATTATCTGTTCACCGGCGAGTATTGGGCCGGTGGCCGTTCCATCGAGCTCGGCCTTGCCGACGCCATCGGCGACCTGCGCGCGACCCTGCGGGCGCGGTTCGGCGACAAGGTCCGCACCCCGGTGATCGCGCAGCCGACCGGGCTTCTGTCGAGCCTTTTCGGCCGAAAGTCCGCCGGGGCGGGGTCTTTTGCCGCAGGGATCGGCTATTCCGGGCTGGGTGACGAGCTTATTTCCGCCATGGAATCCAGGGCAGTCTGGGCGCGTTACGGGCTTTAATGGTCCCAAACCGGAACGTTTCCGGTCGGTTTCGGGTTGAAAGGCGAGCGAGGAGTTTTCCATGCCCCCTTTTCTGGCGGTTCTCGGCGGTGCGGTCGGCGCCTTTGCGCTCGTGCGCTGGGCGGTGAAAACCGCGCGCCGCGTCAATGACGAACTCGAAGCGGCGCGTCAGGCGCATCTTTCCGAGACGGCCGCGCGCGAGCAGATTCCAACGCTCCGCCGCGATCCCGTAACCGGCGCCTATCGCCCGAATTAATAAATCCAGTCGCCATTCTGGGGCACGCAATCGGGTCGGCGAAAGCTGGAGTGGTTGAGCGCAGACACGCTTGCGCCTTCTCTCACAGCGGGCATGCCGTGAGAGAAGGCTGAGCAAGCCTGGAGGTTATTCAGGCTTCTTGCGTGAGCGTGCGCGCACGCAAACCGGGATGCGTTGTCAGCGAATGGCGCGCGTATCTGATTCAACCATCGCCAGCAGCGACAGCGTGATCAGAATCGCGCCGATGATTTCAGCAACGATCATTGTTTGAGCCCCCAATGTGTCTCTCCATTCATCGCCGCCTCTTATGGGGCGGGTATGGATGGCGAGGCGCGTGCCGGTGTTCCGGTTCTTCGTTCTGGCGCACGATCACCATGCGCCTCCATGTCCTAACAAAGCGCAAGCAAAGGCCATCACGTTGCCGTAGCGGTTAGGAGAGCGTTACTGGATTTCCTTCGGACCGTTCACGTTCGATTCACGATGACGGCGCGCGCGCTTCTCCTCGCGTTGCGCGAATACGTAAGGCGCCGCGGCAAGCGCGGTCAGTCCCACGGCGACAAAACAGGTTGCGATCGTCTCAACCGACATGACGAGCGGCCTTTCATTTTTATTGGTGGCTTCACGGGTGGAGGAGGGCGCGCGGCCGGGCTGTGCGGACAGCCGCGGATAGGTCGCCGTGCTTCATTTACGCCCAAGCGCGCGATCAGTTTCCCCGGCCGGCTGCTTGATTCCCGCTTTCCACACCGATACGGTCCGCGCGCTATCGGTTAGGTCAGCGAATCCTTAAAGCGATCATGGAATCTCTTCCCGAACACATGCGTCCGGAGCGTTCGTTCCAGGGCCTCATCCTGACGTTGCAGCGCTACTGGGCGGATTACGGTTGCGTGATCCTTCAGCCCTACGACATGGAAGTCGGCGCAGGAACGTTTCATCCGGCGACAACGCTGCGTGCGCTCGGGCCGAAGACGTGGAACGCGGCCTATGTGCAGCCGTCGCGGCGTCCCAAAGACGGACGCTACGGCGAGAACCCGAATCGCTTGCAGCACTACTACCAGTTCCAGGTGATCCTGAAGCCGTCGCCGCCGGATTTGCAGGAGCTCTATCTGAAATCGCTCGCCGCGATCGGCGTCGATTCAAAGCTGCACGACATTCGCTTCGTCGAGGACGATTGGGAGAGCCCGACGCTCGGCGCGTGGGGCCTCGGCTGGGAGTGCTGGTGCGACGGCATGGAAGTCTCGCAGTTCACCTACTTCCAGCAGGTCGCCGGGGTCGAATGTTCGCCGGTCGCGGGCGAGCTCACCTACGGTCTTGAACGCCTCGCCATGTACGTGCAGGGCGTCGATCGCGTCTACGATCTCAATTTCAATGGCCGCGAGGGCGCCGAAAAGGTGACATACGGCGACGTGTTCCTTCAGGCCGAGCAGGAATACTCGCGCCACAACTTCGAACACTCCGACACGGCGATGCTGTTCGAGCAGTTCAAGATGGCTGAGGCCGCGTGCAAGAAGTACCTCGACGCGGGCTGGAAAGACGCTAAGCGCGACGCGCATCTGATGGCGCTGCCGGCCTACGATCAGTGCATCAAGGCGAGCCACGTCTTCAACCTGCTCGATGCGCGCGGCGTGATCTCCGTCACCGAGCGGCAGAGCTACATCCTGCGCGTCCGCGAACTGGCGAAAGCCTGCGGCGAGGCGTGGGTGCACACCGCAGCGGGCGGCGCTTGATCCGGCTCGATCACGTCAACATCCGTGTCGACGATCAGGATGCCTTGCGTGATTTTCTGATTGCAGCGGTTGGCTTGCGCGTGGGGCCGCGGCCGCCGTTCACCTGGCACGGCTACTGGCTCTATCTCGGCGATCAGGCGGTGGTGCACACGGGACCGCGCAGAAATCTGATGCCGCGCGGCGAGGGGCACACTGATCATTTCGCCTTTCACGGTTTCGACTATGACGAGCGGAAGGCGGCGCTGACCAAGGCTGGCCTCACGTTCGAGGAGCGCATTTTGCCCGGCAGCGACGTGCGCCAGCTTTTCGTTTCCGGGCCGGAAGGCGTTGTGGTTGAGTTGCAGTGCCCGCCCAAAGCCTGAGTGCCATAACGCGTTCGCAAGCCGTTGAGTCCGCGTGAACTTTGTTCCTCTGTAGGATTCCGGCAACAGTCCGCGTGAATCGCGCGCGAAGCTGGAATTGCCCAACCGCCATACCTCGCTTTGATGCAGACTGTCCCCGTCAGTCATGTGGGTTGGGGAGCTTGCAATGACATACCGGAATTCACGTGCGCTGCGGTTCGCAGCGATGGCCTGCGCGGCGTTGACCGCTGGTCTGGTTCTCGTTCCCATGGATGCGCAGGCGCTGGGCGCCGGCTCCCGCAAGCAGAAGCCCAAGCCGCAGTTTCGCATCGCTGAAACTGAAACGCCCCGCCCGGCCGATCGCGCCTTCTTCAACTACAACTATTTCTCCGCAGTGCTCGAAGGCGGCGGCTCGTTCGGATCGTACAACGGCAGTTTGTCGGGCACGTTCGGCCCGACACCGCCGGGCGGCAGCGCCAGCACTGACATGGCCTTCATCGGCGGCGACTTCCAGATCCCGCTGACCTTCCTCCTCAGTCCCGCGCCGATGACCCGGCTGCCGTTCACACCGGTGTTCGGCTTCTCAGGGCGCGGGCATTTCGGCAATGGCGGCACGATTCCGTTCCATATCCATCCGACGCC
This sequence comes from Bradyrhizobiaceae bacterium, assembly GCA_040376815.1. GTDB lineage: Bacteria > Pseudomonadota > Alphaproteobacteria > Rhizobiales > Xanthobacteraceae > SG-bin9. The sequence continues at coordinate 3,960 of JBEIPX010000013.1, read as the reverse complement.
GGTCCCCTCGACACTCACCTTCGAGCGCGAATCCACCGCCACGTTCTACGGCGGTGTTCGCGTGGCGTTGGGAGATATCCTGGGCAACGGCTCGCAGGTGGTGATCACGCCACGCGCCGGCGTCAACATCGAAAGCGGCAAGCTGATCTTCGTCACCAATGAGGCGGGGCCGGTCACGCACCTGAGCCGATCGCGAACCGCGACCGGCTTCCATGGCGGCTTCGATGTCGACTTCTTCTTCCCGAGCGGGCCACCCACGCTCACGGGCGGTCCCCGGTTCAATCCGTTCGTCGGTCTCGGCGTCTCCGTCGATACCATTCCCGACATTTCGCTGCACGGACGTTCGCCCCGTTTCGATTATCACGCCAGAACCGACACGGACGTGAACGTAACCGTCAAGGGGCGCATCGGGGTGGCTTTTTCGCCGAACTAGCGCGGACCTGAGGGGCGGCCGAGGGTGACAAGCGGCGCAGGGCTTGATACGCCCTTGCGTCTCTCGAACCCTCCGACTCGTGCCCATGCCCGATCTTCTGCTTGAACTGTTTTCCGAGGAAATCCCCGCGCGCATGCAGGCGAAGGCGGCGGAAGACCTGCGCCGCATGGTCACCGACAAGCTGGTCGCCGAGGGCCTCGTCTACGAGGGCGCGAAAGCGTTCGTGACGCCGCGCCGCCTTGCGCTGACCGTGCACGGCATTCCCGCGCGCCAGCCTGACCTCAAGGAAGAACGCAAGGGCCCGAAGGTCGGCGCGCCGGACGCTGCCGTGCAGGGTTTCCTGAAGGCCGCCGGCCTGAAGTCGCTGGATGAAGCGACACTCCAGAGGGACCCGAAGAAGGGCGACTTCTACGTTGCGCTGATCGAGAAGCCCGGCCGCGACGCGATCACGGTGATTGCGGAAATCCTGCCGGTCATCGTCCGCACGTTCCCGTGGCCGAAATCGATGCGCTGGGGCGAGCGCTCGAAAAAACCGGGCGCGCTGTCGTGGGTGCGGCCGTTGCATTCGATCGTCGCGACCTTCGGTCCCGAGACCGAGGACCCGGAGATCGTCAGGTTCGACGTTGACGGTCTCGTGCCGGGCAACGTCACGCGCGGCCATCGCTTCATGGCGCCTGACGATTTCAGCGTGCGCCGTTTCGACGACTACGTGTCGAAGCTGGAAGCGGCGAAGGTCGTCCTCGATCCGCAGCGGCGCAAGGACATCATTCTTGCCGACGCCAGGCAGGCGGCATTCGCGCAGGGCTTCGAACTGGTCGAAGATCAGGCGCTGCTCGATGAGGTCGCGGGCCTCGTCGAATGGCCCGTGGTGCTGATGGGTTCATTCGACGAGAGCTTCCTGAAAATTCCGGGCGAGGTGATCCGCGCCACCATCCGCAACAACCAGAAGTGTTTCGTCGTTCGCGATCCGAAGACCGGAAAACTCGCCAACCGCTTCATCCTCATCGCCAACATCGAGGCGAGCGACGGCGGCAAGGCTATCGTCGCCGGCAACGAGCGCGTCATCCGCGCACGCCTGTCGGACGCGAAGTTTTTCTACGAGACCGATCTCAAGACGAAACTCGAAGATCGTCTGCCGAAGTTCGAGCAGATCGTGTTCCACGAGAAGCTCGGCACGCAGGCCGAGCGCATCGCCCGCATCGAGAGGCTTGCCGCCGAGTTGGCGCCGCTGGTTGGAGCAGATGTTGCCAAGGTGAGGCGCGCTGCAAAGCTTGCGAAAGCTGATCTGCAGACGGAAGTCGTCGGCGAGTTTCCGGAAGTGCAGGGCCTGATGGGCCGCTACTACGCGGAAGCGCAGGGCGAGGATCAATCGGTCGCGATCGCGATCGAGGATCACTATAAGCCGCTCGGCCCCGGCGATCGCGTGCCGACCGATCCGGTGGCGGTTGCGGTCGCGCTCGCCGACAAGCTCGACATTCTCACCGGCTTCTGGGCCATCGACGAAAAGCCGACTGGCTCGAAAGACCCGTTCGCGCTCCGACGAGCGGCGCTGGGTGTGATCCGATTAATTTTGGACAACGGGTTACGATTGAAGTTAGAGACGCTAGCGAAGCATGGAGTCGCAGGGCTTCTTGAAACTGGTACCAAAATGGCTCTTATAGATAGCCATCTCGTTCCGGCTGATCTCCTCTCCTTCTTCGCCGATCGCCTGAAGGTGCAGCTCCGCGATCAGGGTGCGCGGCACGATCTGGTCGACGCGGTGTTCGCGCTTGGAGGTCAAGACGATCTCTTGATGGTCGTGCGCCGCGTCGAGGCGCTCGGCAAATTCCTTGAGACTGACGACGGCAAGAACCTGCTCGCCGGCGCCAAGCGCGCCAGCAACATCCTTTCGATCGAGGAGAAGAAGGACAAGCGCACGTTCGACGGCGCGCCGGATGCGACGCTTTTCAATTCGGACGAAGAGAGGACGCTCGCTGCCGCGATTGCGCAGGTGAAGACGGATGCAGGCGCTGCGGTTGCGAAGGAAGACTTCGCCGGCGCCATGAGCGCGATGGCCAAGCTGCGGCCGGCCGTCGATGCCTTCTTCGAGAAGGTCAAGGTCAACGACGACGACAAGGCGGTGCGCGAAAATCGTCTTAAGCTTCTCAACGAAATCCGCGCCGCCACGCGTGCGGTCGCCGACTTCTCCAAGATCCAGGATTGATTTCATCCCTCCCCACAAGGGGGAGGGATTCACTCACACGCAACAAAAACCCCGCGCCGGTGCGCGGGGCTGAGGATCAAGCTTCGGTCTTCGTTGCTACGCGTTAGCGAGCACGTCCTTAATCAAGGACCTGCTTAATCAAGAACCTGCATGATCCGGCGCGAGCGCGGATCAACCAGCACGGTGCGATCGTTCACCACCGTGTAGCGGTAGGTGGTCGCGCCGTACTGCTGCGGCACCTCGTAGTACGTCACGCCGGTTTCCGGCAGCACGCTGCCGCGCGCGACCGGCACGCCGACCGCGTAGGACGGCACGCGCTCGCGCACCACATACTCACGGAACGCCGGGCGTTCGGTCTCGCTGATGATCAGGTCGGCGGACGGCGCGAGGCCGACGGTGCCGCGGTCCTGGATGATGGTGGTTTGGGCCTGCGCGGCCAGTGGCGCACTCAGCGCTCCCGCCAGCACCGCAAGCGCTATCAATTTAGTGGGCTTCTGCATGCTCATCTCCTGTGCGCACATCGGAATAATCATGGGAAAGAGGCCGGCCTGCTAAGCATCGGCCGATCCGCAATTCCAATGCATCGCGACTAGGAGCGTTCCGGCCCCGCACGTGATTTCATTGCGGCGATTTTGCAGCAGCCTGTGGAACCAGATGCTCCGGCCACAGTCATCGTCGCATCCGTCTGCTAGATTTCGTTCGGTCGGCTTGCCAGTTGCCGAACTACTCACCGGAGAGAATAGTCATGAGCGTTTCCGTCGCCCACATTCAGCCTGTCGTCGCCCTGATCGCGGGCATCCTCATTCTCATCATGCCGCGCCTGCTGAACTACATCGTCGCCATCTACCTGATCTTCATCGGCATCGTCGGGCTTGGAATCATCAAGTAAAAACAGCGCCTCAGACGCAATTTTTTGACGCCACCCAAGCCTTTGCGCCGCTTGCGCAAAGGCGCTTATCCGTGGTGTAACCCGGCTGCCGTTTCCCCCTCGCGAGTCCCTGGAAGCCATGGCTAAATCCTCCACCAAGACCAAGCCTGCCAAGTCGAAATCCGCGAAAGCGAAGCCTGTCGCGCGCATGCCCGCGAAAGCGGCCGCATCTCCGGCACGCAAGGCCGTGACGAAGAGCGCGGCAAAGCCTGTGAAGCCTGCTGCCAAGGTTGTCGCCAAAGCTCCTGCTGCAAGGGCTCCGGCCAAAGCGCCCGTCAAGGCTGCTGCGAAGGCGCCTGCCGCGAAGGCCGGCAAGCTGGTCTATACGTTCGGCGACGGCCGCGCCGAGGGCGCGACCAGCATGCGCGATCTGCTCGGCGGCAAGGGCGCTAACCT
>JBEIPX010000188.1:0-6247 GCA_040376815.1 Bradyrhizobiaceae bacterium | reverse complement strand
GGCAAATCGGCGAATGACTACAGGGTTGCTCCGGTGCGCGCTAACGTGTTTTCTTCAGTGACTATCGGCGGCGCCACGTCTGCTGAATATTTCAAAGCATTCATTTGGGGATTTTCGATGAGCGATGATGCGAAGGACCTAGCCTCTCCGAACTATGGCAAGATGGTCGGCGGCGTTGCGGCAACGGGCTTGGTCGCAGCAGCCGCGGCAAACGCCAAACCGGGATGGCAGCGCATTTTTCTTTATGTCTGCGCAGCAGTCGCCGGGCTTGCGACCCTGGCGGGCATCGTCGGCAACGTTTCGAGCATCGGCACTCTTCCGGCGTGCGACGCCCAGCAAACGCGCGACACACTTTCCGACCTGAACAAGGCCAACCAGTTCAACGCCACGAAATACAATTTCATCAAAAAAGTCTCGCAATCGGATAGCGAGGTCATTTGCACCGCCAATCTCGCGCTGAAAGGCGGCACCAACGTCGAATACGATTACAGGATCTACAAGGAATCAGGCGCGGTGAAAGTGAAGATCACCGAGGTGCGCAAGTAAGCGTGCGCACGATTGCTGTCCGAAGGATCACCATCGCACGAATTCCAAATCTGATTAGTACAGCCCGCCGGTGCCCGAGCGCAGGATCGTGCGGTCGGAGTCTGGATACCCGCTGAGCGGTGCGCGGCCGTCCGCATCGGCAACGCCGATCACCGAGTAGTTGTCCGGCGGCGCCGTGCCCGGCTTGAACGCTTCAAGGATGGTACGCCCGCCCTCGCCCGGTCCGACGCGCATGCCGCTCTTGGCGTCGACGCGGATCAGCTTGATGCCGGCCGGTACGCGGAACGGTACCGCGGGCTTGTCGGCGAGCGCGACCTTCATGAACTCGCGCACCACGGGCGCAGCCAGATGGCCGCCGGTCTGACCGCGGCCGAGATGGCGTGGCTTGTCGTAACCGATGTAGACGCCGATCGCGAGGTCCGGCGAGAAGCCGACGAACCACACGTCCTTTTCGTCGTTGGTGGTGCCGGTTTTGCCGGCAATCGGCTTGCCGACTTCGCGGATCGTGGTCGCGGTGCCGCGCTGAACCACGCCCTCCATCATCGAGGTGATCTGGTAGGCGGTCATCGGGTCCATCACCTGCTCGCGGCGATCGACGAGCGAGGGCTCGGGCTGGTTCTTCCAGCCGTCAGCAGCATCGCAGCCGCGGCATTCGCGCTGATCGTGCTTGAAGATGGTGCGGCCGTAGCGATCCTGAATGCGATCGATCAGGCTCGACTTGATGCGCTTGCCGCCGTTCGCGAACATCGAATACGCGGTCACCATGCGCATGACCGTCGTTTCGCCGGCGCCCAGCGAATACGAAAGATAGTTCGGCAAGTCGTCATAGATGCCGAAACGCTTGGCGTATTCGCCGATCAGCGGCATACCGATGTCCTGCGCAAGGCGCACGGTCATGGTGTTGCGCGACAACTCGATGCCGGTGCGCAAGGTCGACGGACCGTAGTACTTGCCGGTCGAATAGTTTTCCGGACGCCAGACGTTGCCCTGCCCTTGATCGACTTCGATCGGTGCGTCGATGACGACGGTGGACGGCGTATATCCGTTGTCGAGTGCGGCCGAGTAGACCAGCGGCTTGAATGACGAACCGGGCTGGCGATAGGCCTGCGTCGCGCGGTTGAACTGGCTCTGGTCGAACGAGAAGCCGCCGACCATGGCAAGCACGCGACCGGTCCATGGGTCCATCGCCACCAACGCGCCGGAGACTTCCGGCAACTGCCGCAGCCGGAACTGACCTTCGACCTTGTTGCCGTCCTTGGCGATCAGGGGTTCGACATAGATCACGTCGCCGGGGGAGAGAACCTGCGCAACGTTGGTCGGTGTCTTGAAGCGCGTCGGTCCCGATGCAGCCTTCGCCCAGCGCACGCCGTCGAGCGCGATCAGGCCGGTCTGACGATCTTTCAGCACCGCGCCGCCGATTTCGCGGCCGGGCTGGAAGCCGATGCGCGCCGACTGATCGCTGGTTTCCAGCACCACCGCCATCTTCCATGGCGAGATGTCGGCGAGCGATTTGATTTCCGCGAGTTTCACGCCCCAGTCGCCACTGATGTCGATTTTCTGAAGCGCACCGCGATATCCTTGCGCCTCATCATAGTTGACGAGACCATTGGTGAGCGTCTTGCGCGCCACCAACTGTAATTTCGGATCGAGCGTGGTGCGAACCGACAGGCCGCCCTCGTACAGCTTCTTCTCGCCGTAGCGCTCGAAAATCTCGCGGCGGACTTCCTCGGCGAAGTACTCACCTGCCAGGACGTGCGCGGAGTTTGAACGGCCCGTGACCTGAAGCGGCTCTTTCTTCGCCTTGTCGGCGTCGGCCTGCTTCACCCAGCCGTTCTCCAGCAGCCGGTCGATGACGTAGTTGCGGCGCTCGATCGCGCGATCGCGGTTGCGAATCGGATGCAGGTTCGACGGCGCCTTCGGCAGCGCCGCGAGGTAGGCCGCTTCGGCCAAAGTGAGTTCGTTGACCGATTTGTCGAAGTACACGAGCGAGGCCGCGGCGATTCCGTAGGCGCCAAGCCCCAGGAAAATTTCGTTGAGATAAAGCTCGAGGATGCGATCCTTCGAGTAGGCGCGCTCGATGCGGATCGCCAGCAGCGCTTCCTTGATCTTGCGCGTGAACGACACTTCGTTGGTCAGCAGGAAGTTCTTTGCGACCTGCTGCGTGATCGTCGATGCGCCCTGCGGACGCCGGTTCGAGCCGTAGTTCTGCGCGTAGAGCACTGCCGCACGGGCAAGCCCCTGGAAGTCGAGACCGCCGTGTTCGTAGAAGTTCTTGTCTTCGGCCGCGAGAAACGCGTTGATGACCGGCTTCGGCACCGCCTGGATCGGCAGGTACAGCCGCCGCTCCTTGGCATATTCACCGAGCAGCGCCCCGTCGGACGCATGCACGCGGGTCATCACCGCGGGTTCGTAATCCTGAAGCTGCGAGTAGTCCGGCAGGTCTTTGGAGAAATGCCAGATGCCGGCGGCGACGGCGGCAACGCCGACCAGGAACACGATCGTTCCGGCCGCGAACAGAAAGCCCATGAACCGAAGCAGCAAACGCATCTGGTCTATCCTGGCCTATCCGCTTTTTCTGCGTCCGCCGACCCGGACGCCAACTTCTTCGACGCGGAACTTCAAAACGAGCGGCCCGCGAAGCATTGACCCTCGGACTGCGCTCTCTGAAAGCCCGAAACCTATTGATTCCGTGAGCTTCCTGCTCATTCTGTATAAGGCAGCCGCTGTGGCTAAACTAGGGCTTTCCAGATCAGCCGCCTGCTATTCCCGTTATCGGCGGCCCTTACCTGTCCGGCGTGGCGCTGACGACACGCTTGCCAAGGAACGCATCGACCGCCTGCGCCACCGACCCGACGGTCCGTGAGCGCCAGCTCTCCGAGACCAGGTGCTTGAGATCGTCCTTGTTCGAAACGTAACCAAGCTCGATCAGGACCGACGGAACGTCCGGAGCCTTCAGCACCTTGAAGCCTGCCGACTTCAGAGGATGCTTGTGCATGCGCGCGACGTTCTTCATCTCCCCCATCAGCGTGCGGGCAAAACGGTTTGAAAAAGTCTTTGTTTCCCGCTGGGTCAGGTCGATCAAAATGTCGGCGACGTCGCCCGGTTCCTCGGTCAGGTTGAAGCCGGCGATGGCGTCGGCCTTGTTTTCGAGATCCGCGAGCCGCTCGGCTTCGGCGTCGGATGCCTTGTCCGACAGGGTGTAGATGGTGGCGCCCTGTGCGCTGGAATCGCCGCGCGGAAGCGCGTCGGCGTGAATGGAGACGAACAGCGCCGCGGTATGATTGCGCGCGACCTTCACCCGCTCGCCGAGTGGAACGAAAGTGTCGTCGCTGCGGGTCATGACCACGCGGTACTTGCCCGAAGCTTCGACCCGGTCGCGCAATGCCTTGGCAAAGTCGAGCACCAGCGTCTTTTCCATCTCACCGGTTGAGGCTTCGGTGCCGTGATCGATGCCGCCGTGACCGGGGTCGATCACGATCACCGGACGGGAATCGGGTTTCGCGCCGGTCGCAGCGTTCGCATTCAGCGCGGCCGGCGTCGCAGCCGTGGTTTCGACCGGCACGTCGCCGAATGTGGGACGCAACTGCGGCCGGCTTTCGGCGGTGAGCTGCTGCACGAAGGTGGTGCGATCGACTGCCGCGAGTTCCAGAACCAGCCGCGCCGGCTGGCCGTTGGCTGCGTCCACCACATGCGCCTTCTCGATTTTCGCCGGACCCGCGAGGTCGAACACGAGGCGCGAGCCGCCGGCCATGACGAGGCCATAGCGGAACGCCTTGATCAGCCCGCGCTTGGTGTCGCCCGCCCCGTTTTGAAGCTGGAACGCCACCTGCGGCAGGTCGACCACCACCCGATACGGATCGGCGAGCGTGAAGGCCCGCAACTCAACCTTGCGGTCCAAATCGAGGATGAATCGGGTCTGTTTGGCGTCACCAGCCACCCGCACATCGGATGCGATCGGGAATACTCGAACCGGAACTTGGGAGGGCCCTTGGGAAGCCTGAGGGGTTTGGCCGACAACCGCTGTGACGTGCATCATCGCGGCGCTGCAACCTAGCGCGAAAGCCCATGAAATAAGCTGTTTTGCGCGGGTGGCCAACGAATCCTCTGTCTTTGATCCCTCTCTTATCGCAATAGAACCGCACGGTTAATCAGTCCTTAAGGAGCCGCGGCCGAATTAGCCCGGACTGTTGCAGCGGCGTGACGCTTCCCTTGCCAGCACCCAGCGTTCGACGTATGTATATGGCGCTGAAGGTATAAACTTCCGGTTGTGTCGCGTTCAGCTCCTCGGTGCGGCGCTAGCCGCTTTTGGACATCGCCCTTCGTGGTGATTTCGAAGCGCTTGCGTGTTTCCGATCCCCTCCATGGCCAGCGCGGCGCGCGGCTGAAATGGAGCGGACGGTTTGAGGCCCAGGCAGCGTCTGTGTTCCGGCTCCCATCCTTTCCGGACACAGGTTCAAGACACGCGCATCCGGTATTGCAGCCGAAAGACTGCGTTGAGGGACGACCTCGGCAACGACCCACGGTGGCTTTGCCGCCAGATTTTAAGAAGGCGGCTTCTGCCGCCAAACCCATCACGGGCCAACCGCTCGATGCGTCAAACTGTTTCGCCGATCTCAATCCTCGCAACGATGATGCCGAAGCGGCGCGCGACGTTCTCGCGCCGCCATGGATCGCAGTTGCCTTCGGCACAACGCATACGGGCAAGGTTTGGCCTTTTCATCACCCCCGAATCAGGTGGAGCGTCACGATGCGCGGCCGCGCCGAAAGTCTCGGCCGTCATGCATCCCCTCCGCCGCCAAGAGCTCCCCAATGGCCAACAAAATGCTCATCGACGCCACCCACCCGGAGGAAACCCGGGTCGTGGTGGTGCGCGGCAATCGCGTCGAAGAATTTGATTTCGAGTCCGCGCAGCGCAAACAGCTTCGCGGCAACATCTATCTCGCCAAGGTCACGCGGGTCGAACCCTCGCTGCAAGCCGCCTTCATCGAGTACGGCGGCAATCGGCATGGCTTCCTCGCCTTCAGCGAAATCCATCCCGACTACTACCAGATCCCCGTCGCCGACCGTCAGGCGCTGATCGAGGCCGACGAACGCGCGCATCGCGAGGCGGAAGAAGAGTCGGAAAACCGCTCGAACCGCCGCCGCTCGCGTCATCGCAGCTCCCGCCGCCGCGGTCATGGCGACCGCGTCCGTGGCCCGCTCGTGCAGGACGCTGCTTCCGATGAAACGCAACATGCCGGCGGCGAACAGCCCTATCAGATCGATGGCGTCGAGGCGCATGCCAACGAGCACGATCACGCCGAGCACGATCACGCCGAGGCTGGCCATTACGAACCGGATACGGCTCAGGTCGGCGATCACGCGCGCGACGGCGATCCCGCAGATCAGTCTGACGATCGCCGCGATGAAACAGCGAGCGTCAACGACGAACGGCCGCAGGCGGAGACGACCGCCGCCGACGAGGCGGCTCCGCAAGCCATCGCAGCGGATGAGCCTGCGTCTCATGACGATCACAGCCATGATCACGATCATGATCAGCGGCACGCCGACGAAGAACTCAATGCCGCTCACGCCGACGATGCCCAGCCCGCTTCCGCCGCGGCGCATGCCAAAAATGCGGGAAGCGACTCGGACAGTGACGACGATGAGGACGACGACGGCGAGGAAGAAGCCGAAGAGGAGCATGTCGAGTCGGTCGGCG
>JBEIPX010000478.1:0-2672 GCA_040376815.1 Bradyrhizobiaceae bacterium | reverse complement strand
TTCGGTCAGGGCCGGCTGATCTTCAATCTCGGCCACGGCATCCAACCCGAAACGCCGATCGCGCATGTCGAACGGATGTTGAAGCGCGTACGAGGATAATCCTCGCTACGGTTACAGCAGCACCAGCATTCCCGCTGGCAGGCCTTACGGCCGGCTCGTCTCGATGATCGCGGCAGCGCCCTTGTCGAGGAGCGCCAATCCGACGGAACGTCCGAGCTCTCTGGGGCGAGCCAAAAAGCCATCGTGCACGACTTCGAGAAAGCGATCACCCGCGAGATCGAGCACCGAGGCGGTCAACGTCATCTGCGCGCCATTGATTGCTGCATAAGCCGCAATCGGCGAATTGCAGTGCCCGTTAAGAACCCATAGCACCTCGCGTTCAGCCTCCGCCATCGCGCGGGACGCCGCGTCATCGATGCCGGCGAGATAACGCCGCGTGGTAAAATCGTTGACGCCGCATTCGACCGCGACGATGCCTTGCCCGGCTGCGGGGAGCATCTCGCTCACCGGAAATTCGTAACCGATCCGCGCCGCAAGCCCGACGCGCTCGAGGCCCGAGCGCGCCATGATCAGCGCGTCGGCCGGCTCCTCTGTGCTGCCGTCCGGCAGCTTTTGCCGTTCGCCGGCATCAAGCTTGCGGATACGCGTGTCGGCGGCACCGCGGAAGTGCACGATCTCGACCTCGGGAAACAGCCGGCGCGCATAGGCGGCACGCCGCACGGCATTGGTGCCGATGCGCAGTCCCTTGCCGCCCGACTGACGCAGCACATCCATCGTCAGTCCGGCACGCAGCACCAGCACGTCGGTTGCCGATTCACGCGCGAGCGTCGCGCCGATCACGAGCCTTGGCGTATCTTCATTGCCCGGCATGTCCTTCAGCGAATGCATCGCCGCCTGCAATTGCCCGGCAACGACCGCCTGACGGATTTCAGCGACGAACGCGCCGCCCTTGCCGCCATGCGGCAACAGTTTGCTGACCTGGTCCTGATCGCCTTTCGTCTCGAACTTGACGATCTCGACCTTGAGTTCGGGAAATGCCGCGTGGAGCTGGCGCGCGATCTCCTCGGTCTGCACCATGGCCATGGTGCTCTTGCGAGTGCCGATGCGCAATGTCGTCCGCCCCTTGCCGTAAATCGTTGACGGCAGGGTTTATCACGCAGAAGCCGCAAGCACACAAGCGCAGGTGGCGGCCAACCGCGCGGAAAACCTCTTCAAAAGCATGAAAATCAGGCGTCAGAAACGGCGATTGGCGACGAGAGTGGCTGCCGGCTGCTGCCGGCGGGCGACCTCACAGCCGAACTCGGCGATCGCCATGTTGGCGATCCTGATCCGGTGGCTGACGCCGCGATCGGCCAACGCCACGACGATACGCGACAGCAAGACGTGATCGGCATAATCATCACGAACCTGGCCGGTCGCCTTCAGGAAGTACCACGCAATGCGATGCGCATCGCTGACCATCGTGCCGGGAGACGGCGATAAACTGACCTGACCGGACGGGTTCATGGATCACCTTTGCTTACAGCCCGCTGTAGCCTTGTTGAACGGGATCTGAGCGGCCTTCCTGCTCGCGTAAATAAACAAGCCCGCAAACGGCGAGACGTTCGTGATCGGTCTCGCCACCTGCGAATAACGTCTCCAGATAGCCCGCAACCTTGATACGTGCTTCTTCGGCCCGCTCGTCATTCCACATGAGCGAATAGGTCTTGAGAATACGCTGGATGGCAATTTCCACTGCGTTTTGCATGCCTGTCTGGCCCCTTTTGCTGAACCGATAACGAACGTGGGAACTTTTGGTTCCCTCCGAAATTGCCTCTGCATTCCAGGGAGACGCGCAATGACCATCAAAGCCGCACTGGCTGGCATAGCCGTATTCAATCTCGAAGAGTCGGTTGTCTGGTATGAGCGGTTGCTCGGCCGTCCGCCTGACCGGCGCCCGATGCAAATCTCGCTGAATGGCTGTTCGCCAGCGGCGGTGGCGTTCAAGTCTTCGAGGATTCCGAACGCGGCGGCACATCATCCGTCACGCTGCTGGATACCGATATTGACGAACGGATCGGTGAGCTCAAGAAGCAGAAGATCGACATTCGATCGGTGTCGAACTCCGCAATCACGCGCATTTGCATTGTTGGCGATCCGGACGGCAACCAGATCGTATTCGCGCAGAGCAACCACCAACGTCGCGCGGTTGCATAGCCCGGGTTGCAATTCAGCACAGGAACAAGCCAATCAAGCAGGAACATGATCCAGCCTGCGGCGTTTCCTCTCCAAGGCAGACTGGAGGAGGAACTCATGAAACTGTTCGCAGCAGCATTGATCGGTGCAACGGTTCTCGGCACGGCCGCGGTGTCAGCTCAGTCAATCGAACTGAATGTCGGCGGCGACCGCGGCTACCGTACGGACCGTCACTATCATCACCATCACGACGATTGGCGCGACAGCCGCGCTCATTATCGCGGCCATCATCACCACGGCGGCGAAACGGTGATCATCAAAAAGAAGAAACGTGTGTATCGCGAGCCCGGCGCGAATGTGGTGATCGAGCGTTACTGACACTCAAATCCGCCCGTGATGGAATCAAAGAGCCACGCTGACGCGGGGCTCTTTTTCGCGAGCTGGACCGCTACCGGATCAATTCACCGGACCATGGCTGCCCAGCTCCTGCATGGCCG
>JBEIPX010000170.1:0-6519 GCA_040376815.1 Bradyrhizobiaceae bacterium | reverse complement strand
CATGCAGCAGGCGAAGAGTGGATCGATCGTCAACATTTCCGGCTGCTCGGGTCTGATGGTGCTCGATCCGCCGTTTCTTTCGACCTGCACCGGCCCTGCCAAGGCGGCGGAGATTCGTTTTACCAAGGCGCTCGCCGCGGAAGTCGGGCCATCGGGTGTTCGCGTGAACTGCGTCGTCCCGAACTTCGTCATCACGCCCGAGCGCTTCGAGCGCTGGCGTCAGGCGATGGGCGGCGGTATGAACTCGGCGGAGCAGATTCAGGAAACGTGGGGCGCGCGCATCACCATCCCGGGCAAGCGCTGGTGCACGATCGAGGAAGTCACCAACACGATCCTGTTCGTGGCTTCACCCGCGGCAAGCTACATGCATGGATCGATCATGGTCGTCGACGGCGGATACGATCGGGGCTGAAAGATGAAAGGGCCAGAGCATACGCTCCGGCCCTTTTCTGATCTTCAACTGATACTGCGGCCGAACCTATTGCGGCTGAATACCCGCTTCGCGGATGACCGGACCCCAGCGTGTCACCTCTTTCTGGACATGCGCCTGGAGCCCCTCGGACGTACTACCGGCAATATCGACGCCGAGTTTCTCGAGCTTGTCCTTGGCGACTGGAGCTTGTGCTGCCTTCTGAGCGGCCTTGCTGATAATATCGGCAACGTTCGCCGGCGTCTTTGACGGAACGAACAAGCCGAACCAGGTCGAGAAATCGAAGTTCGGCAAGCCGCTTTCGGCGATCGTCGGCATTGCGCCGGCCGCGGCAACGCGGCGTGCGCTGGTCAGGCCGAGTCCACGCAACGTGCCGCCGGCGATCTGCGGATTGACTGCGGTGAACACGTCGAAGATGCAGTCGACGCGTCCGCCCATCACGTCGGCGAGAGCGGGAGCGCTGCCGCGATACGGCACGTGCACCATATCGACACCGGCAACCTTCTTGAACAGCTCGGCGCACAGATGCAGGGATGAACCCGTTCCTGCTGACGCATAGGTCAGCTTGCCGGGCTGGGACTTGGCGTAAGCGATGAACTCGGTCACCGACTTGGCGGGAGACGAGTTCGGAACTGCCATCACGTTCGGCACCATTCCGACCAGCGAGATCGGCGTGAAGTCCGCGTCGGAGAAGCCCACTTTCTGATAGAGGAAGCGGTTGATGGCGAAGCCGATCGACGCGATCAGGATGGTGTGCCCGTCCGGATCGGCGCGCGAGACTGCCTCGATGCCGACGTTCGAACCGGCACCCGGCCGGTTTTCCACCACGACCGGCTTGCCGAGGCTGGTCGACATTTCTTCGGCCATTACCCGGCCAATCGCGTCCGTGCCGCCGCCTGCGGCAAACGGGACGACCAGCGTGATGTTCTTGGTCGGCCACTCCTGGGCCCGCGCGACGTGAGGAGCGGCGAGGACCATGGCGGAACTCAGCATGAAGTGGCGGCGCGACAGCATTGGTGTCTCTCCCCGGACTTTGGTTGGTTGGCTTACTTTGGAGCCTTGACGGTCGGATAGATTTGGTCGCCGTAGTATTTGCGAAGCTCGACGATCTGGTCGGGTGATGGCGGGGCGTATGTGCCCTTCTTGCTGTGGAAGCTGCCGGTCAGCCGGCGGATTTTCACAGCGGCTTCACCCATCTTCACGAGGTTGGTGATGCCGTTGAGGATCGGCGTGCCGTCGGGGGTCTGGTAGACGTTCCAGTGCGCGAGCAGCGCAACGACCACGCCCCCGGCAGCGATTACCACTTCGGCGCCGTCGTCGATGTTCCGCTGCGCGGCCTTCATGAATTGCGCGAAGATGCGGTCGCGTGCCTCGACGTTCACGAAGCCTTCGTTGAGATCGAGAATGCGATCGAGCTCCATGCGATGCGCACCCGCGAGGCGGCTGCTGAGGCCGTGCCGGTGAACCATCTCGATAATGCGCGGCTTGTACTTCTCGTTGATGGTCACGAACGAAAACATCGAGCCCATCATGCACGAGGTGAGCGAGGCGCTCTCGAGCAGACCCAGCACCGGAAAGTCGGCGATCTCGCGCGCTTCCCGCAAGCCTGGCTCGCCCGTATTGCCGATCAGGAAAGCGTCGAAGCCGCGGTCCATCGCGATGCGGACGTTGTCCAGAACTTCGGCGGTTTCCATGAATTCGAGGTAGCGGAACTGATCGCCGATGCCGCCGACCTTGGTAATGCCGTGAACCTCGATCTCGGTGTCCGGGTCCTTGACCTTGTCCAGGATCGTCGGCAGCACGCGCGCGTATTCGCCCCAGGTGTCGAGGCGCGTCATGCTCTGGTACCAGATCTTCATCCGTTCGTTCCTTTTGTTCTGTTGCGCTGCGATATCAGCGGATGTGATGCGTATCGTTGAGCGTAGTCTGGTTTGGATGCACGCAGCAGCGTGTCCGCCAGCCGCAGTGTCTGCCGGTAACCGCTCTCGTCGATATCGGCACTGTCATATCTTGAGGCACCATCCGGTGTGTTCCGACGAAGACAGTAGGCGGTGCGTTCAGCGCGGCTACTTCTTTTCGCTCATTCGCCCATGACATTAACTCACGGCGGGCATGCGCGAAGACGTGCGCTTCGTTGCTGCGGATTACCAAATTTCATAACTTGATGATGGATCGGAACTTGCCGTGCGCGACAGCGTGCCTCAGTTTCGGCCGTGAAACGGCACCTGCCGCGCCTGCGGCTCTCTCGAACTCACCGGATAAGAAATGACAAAAGTTCGCTGCGCGACCGCGATTGTGAAAACGCTTGAGGCGATCGGCACGGATATCGTGTTCGGGTACAACGGTCACGGCAACTGGGCGCTTCTCGATTCCTTCGAGTACGAGAGCAACGTGCAGTGCGTCACCACGCGCGGCGAGCATCAGGCCGTTCACATGGCCGACGGTTACTACCGGGCGCGCCACAACAAGGCGATCCCGGTCGTCAGCACCTCGGTCGGGCCGGGCAACATGAACATTGCGTCGGCGCTCTCGAACGCCTTCTTCGAGTCGTCGGCGATGCTGGTGCTGGCTGGCGGCGGCTCGACGCACTGGCTCGATCGCGGCGGTATCGAGGAATACTATCGCTACGCGCCCGATGAATGGATTCAGACTGTCAAGGCCTACACCAAGAAGGCGATCATGATCACCCGCCCCGATACGGCGGTCGATCAGATCCTGCGCGCCTACAAGACGGCGGTCACCGGCCGTCCGGGTCCGGTCGTGGTGCAGGTGCCGTTCGACATCCAGCATTCCGAGACGGTGATGGAAGACCTCTCGCGCGCCCGTAAGATGGTCGAGATTTGTCCGCCGGGCCCTGACGCCGCCGGCATCAAGGAAGCAGCCAAGCTGATCGCCAAGGCCGAGCGGCCGATGGTGTTCGTTTCGACCGGCATCCACAATTCGGCGGCGTTCGCCGAACTTGCGACATTGGTGGAGAGCTTCGGTCTGCCGATCGCGACGACGACGATGGGCAAGGGCGCTTATCCGGAGAACAAGCCGCTGTCGCTCGGCGTCGTCGGACGATCCGGTGCGGGCCATGCCAACAAAGCCGCCGGCATGTGTGACGTGCTGATCGCGATCGGCACGCACTTCTCGGATGTGGACACCGGCGGCTGGACCGTTTTCGACATCCCCGGAAAGACCAAACTGATCCACATCGATATCGACGCCAGCGAGATCGCGCGCAACTACCCGACCGAAATCGGCCTGAACTCCGATCCGAAGCTGGCGTTGCTCGAACTGATCGAAGCCATGCGCTCCGTCGGTGTCGATCCGAAGCGCTTCACGCCCTGGCGTCAGCAGATCGACGGTCTGCGGGCAGAGTGGGCGAAGACCGCGGCTGAACTCATCGCAGCGGCCACGCCGCTCACCTATGGCTATGTTTGCGATCAGGTCAGCGGCCTCGTCAACGAGAGCTATCCGGGCGCATCCGTCTGCGTGGATACCGGTCATCTGCTGTCGTTCTCGCCGCCGTTCTTCAAGACGCTGGAGCCGAATTTCCATCACTGCGGCTTCTTCCATTGCATGGGCTGGAGCTTGCCGGCCGCGCTCGGTGCGAAGTTCGCGCGCCCCGACCAGCCGGCAATCGCGCTCATCGGCGACGGTTCGTTCCTGTTCTCCAACGCGACGCTCGCGACCTCCTATGAGTACAGTCTGCCGGTCGTCTCGATCATCATGAACAACAAGTCGCTGCTGATCGAGCGCGAGCTGATGGAGCGAAAGTACGGGCGTAGCGCATTCGTCGACTACAAGCGGCACAAGGACAACGCGGCGTGGGGCCCGAACTACAGCCAGATCGCCGAAGCGATGGGCGCGAAGTCGGTTCGTGTCGAGCAGCCGCAGGACCTCGTGTCAGCCGTGCGCAAGGCCGTCGACTCCGGCGAGCCGTATGTGGTCGATGTCGATATCGACGCAACCAAGCCCGGCTATCGCAGCGTCTGGTATCCGTACCCCAGCGACTTCTGGAAGTCGCGTTACGAGACCAGCACCCACTTCTGACAGTCGCAACCGGCATCGCGATCGAATCCGTGGTTCAACGGATTTGATCGCGATGTGCTGTTCGCCACGAGGTCCGCATGCAAGCCTATCCCGACGTTGAACTCCTGATCGGTGGCGAGTGGCGGCAGCGGGACGGCGACCCCATCGTCAATCCATCCGATGAAAGCGTCCTTGGATACGTTCCGCATGCGACGCGGCTCGATCTGCACGATGCTGTCGCTGCCGCTGCCAAAGGCTTCTCGGTCTGGCGCAAGATGTCGCCGCTGCAGCGGCAGGACATCATGCTGGAGGCAACACGGATCATCCGGCAGCGGACGGACGAAATCGCGCGCGTGATGACGCTCGAGCAGGGCAAACCCGTTG
Organism: Bradyrhizobiaceae bacterium; assembly: GCA_040376815.1. Taxonomy (GTDB): domain Bacteria; phylum Pseudomonadota; class Alphaproteobacteria; order Rhizobiales; family Xanthobacteraceae; genus SG-bin9. The sequence goes on along the minus strand of JBEIPX010000170.1, from coordinate 1,688 downwards.
CTCAGTCGCGGCTGGAGGTTCAACGCGCTTGTGACATGATCGAGTGGGACGCGACCGAAGGGCGCCGCCTGTACGGGCGGGTCATTCCGTCGGAGCGCGGGATGAGAAATGCGGTCCTGCGCGAGCCGATCGGCGTCGTCGCGGCGTTCTCGCCGTGGAATTTCCCGATCAGTGCGCCAGCGCGCAAGATCGGCGGCGCGCTAGCCGCCGGCTGTTCGATCATCCTGAAGGCATCCGAGGAAACGCCGGCGAGCGCCATGCTGCTGGCCGAAGCGTTTCAAGGCGCGGGGCTTCCGGCGGGAGTCCTCAACCTTGTGTTCGGCCAGCCTGCGGACATCTCCGGGTTCCTGGTCGCGCATCCGTCTGTGCGCATGATCACTTTCACCGGCTCCGTTCCGGTCGGCAAGCATCTCGCAGCGTTGGCCGGACAGCACATGAAGCCCGCGATCATGGAGCTTGGCGGCCATTGTCCGGTGATCGTATGCGACGATGCCGATCCGGCGAAAGTCGCAGCCGCCGCGATGATCGCCAAGTCACGCAATGCCGGACAGGTGTGCGTCGCGCCGTCGCGGTTCTTCGTGCACGACAAGATCTATGACGCTTTTGTCGATGAGTGCACGGCGCGAGCGAAGCAGGTGAGCCTTGGCGACGGTTTCGATCCGCAATCGGGCATGGGGCCGCTGGCCAATGCTCGCCGCCTCGAGGCGATGGAAGAGTTTGTCGCCGATGCGGTCGAGCAGGGCGCACGGATCACCGCCGGTGGCCAGCGTGTCGGCAACCGTGGATACTTCTTCCCATTGACGGTGCTGGCAGACATGCCGGATCGCGCGCGGGCGATGACGGAAGAGCCGTTCGGCCCGCTCGCGCTGATCAAGCGGGTCAGCTCAGTTGATGACGCGATCGAGCAGGCAAATTCACTGCTGTTCGGTCTTGCAGCTTATGCCTTCACCAACTCGGCGAAATACGTGTCCGCGCTTACGGACAATGTCGAATGCGGAAATCTCAGCATCAATCACTTCACTGCGTCTTTCGCGGAAACGCCGTTCGGCGGCGTCAAGGACAGCGGTTATGGCCGCGAGGGCGGCACCGAAGGACTGAACTGCTACACCGTCGCCAAGCACGTCAGCCTCAAGACCGATCAGTAACGGACGGCCGCAGCGGCATGCGGCACGGAAGAATGAGTTCGCGATGTGGTGGCGCGTGACGGAGATGAAGAAGCAATGATTTACGAGTTACGAGTCTATCGCTGCGTACCGATGCGGCTGCCCGCGCTCCTCGATCGATTTCAGACCGTGACGCTGGCCTTGTGGGAGAAACACGGCATCCGGCAGGTCGGCTTCTGGACGACGCTCGTCGGCGAATCCAATCACGATCTCACCTACATGCTCGCGTGGGAGTCACTTGCCGAACGCGAGCAGAAGTGGACCGCGTTCATGACCGATCCGGAATGGATCGCCAAGCGTGCGGAGACCGAGAAGAGCGGGCCGATCGTGCAGACGCTATCCAATCAGCTCCTGATGCCGACCGGCTTTTCCGCCGCCAGGTAGCGCTGTTCCGGCCAGTCGAGGCTCTATGAGATTAATCCATCTGTTTGATGCGGCTTTCGGGGGCGGAAATCCCCCGGCGGGCCTGAAGATGGAAATGGCAAACCATTGCCGCACCAGGACTTTCGACGCACATCTTTGGGT
>JBEIPX010000564.1:0-1855 GCA_040376815.1 Bradyrhizobiaceae bacterium | reverse complement strand
CAGTGAGCCGCGGCGTTCTCGCCGCTTCGCCCTGACCATCGACGATACACGAGGTTCAACCGGACTGCGTCAGGTGCGGACGGCTGCGCGCACCCAAAAATCCGAACGGATCATTCAACAGGGAGACACATCATGGATCGATTCTTGGATCGCCGCTTCTTCGTTACACGTGCCGCACTGCTTGCCACGGCGTTGGCCGTCGCGTCCGCACCATCGCAAGCTGCCGAACTGCCGGCGGGGCCGGTGCGCCTCGTCGTCGGTTTCTCGGCCGGCGGCGGCACCGACATTCTGGCGCGGCTTGTCGCCAACAAGCTCAACGCGATGTGGAACATTCCGGTCCTCGTCGACAACAAGCCGGGCGCGGCGGGCCGCATCGCGGCCGCCGAAGTGGCGCGGGCAACGCCCGACGGCAACACCTTGATGATGGCGCACATCAATTCGCTCGGGCTCGCGCCGGCCCTGCATCCGAAACTCAACTATTCGGCGGAGCGCGATTTCACGCCGATCGTGCTGATCGGACAGACGCCACAAATCCTGATTGCCAATCCCAATCAGCAGGTGAAGTCGCTGGGCGAGTTCGTGGAGCAACTCAAGAAGCAGCCGGCGAAGCTGTTCGTGGCGTCCGCCGGCGCCGGCTCCGCGCAGCATCTGGCGCTGGCGCTGTTCGAACGCGACGCCGCCGTCGCGGCGACGCATGTGCCCTACAAGGGCTCGGCGCCGCTCATCACCGATTTGCTCGCCGGTCATGTCGGGTTCGCGTTCGAGGGGATGACCACGGCTTCGCCTTATGTGAAGGGCGGGCAGCTCATCGCATTGGGGCAGACCGGCGCGAAGCGGTCGAAGAATTTTCCGGACGTGCCGACGATCGCCGAGCAGGGCTTTCCCGGCTTCGAGGCCAGCATCTGGTTCGGTGTGGTCGGTCCGGCGGGTCTCCCGGCGGAGATGACGAAACGGATGAACAAGGACATCAACGCCGTTCTGGCGATGCCCGACATCGTCAAGAAGCTGGAAGAGTTCGGCGCGGAGAATGCCGGCGGGACACCCGAAGCGTATGCGGCCTTCATGCAGGCCGAGCGCGAGAAGTGGGGCAAGCTGATCGTCGAACGGAAGATCAGCGCCGAATAGGAGGCGCCCGCCGGAGGCCGCGTTCTCCCTGTCGGTCTCCGGTGATCCCGCGGCGGGTCCCGCCGCTCGCGGACCTCACGCCGGTGCGTCGTGGTGAGCGCATCGGCGTGAGAGGCTTCGCGCCAATGCAATGACAAGAATGGTCGGGTGCGCGCTCAGGTCCGCGCGATGATCTCGCGCGCGTCGCGATAGACCGACATGCCGTCGACGGAATGGCCGGCGCGGCGGCGCACCAGGAACTTCGGCCGGCGGGCGCGGATCGCGTTGCGGCGGCGGCGGCGCGGTGCGGGCTCGGCCACGGACCTGTGGCCGCGTGCAAGCGCTTCTTCCTCGTGATCGAGCTTCGGCAGCTTCAGGCAATCGCTCCAGAGCTGCCACAGGCCGTCGATTTCGTCCGGCTCGGCGGTAATCAGCAGCGGCAGCGTCAGCGACGGATCGCGGTGAACCAGCACCAGCGCCTGTTCGTCACCCGCGTCACGCAGCGCGATGCCGATGAAGTCACTGACACGAATGTTGAGCGCCATCCGCATGCCGCTCACGGCGCGGCGGACGGTGATGCGCTCGCGATCGAGCTCGACGTGGCGGATGCCGCCATCGGCGCGCGTATCGCGTGCGTCGAATTGCAACGGAAGAGAGAGGGGGTCGAGCCGCCGGACGCGGCGCGAACCCGCGGGGTTTGTGACCCATTATTTTTTTTTTAGCCGAACCGCTTTATAACCCCCCCCGGAGT
>JBEIPX010000424.1:0-3102 GCA_040376815.1 Bradyrhizobiaceae bacterium | reverse complement strand
GGCAACTCTCCGCTTGCGATTTCATGGCGTCACGACATCCTTCGGATCAACGATGGCACAGCAAACGCCCATCGTAAAACGGGGAGGACCGCATGACCGCCGATCTCTACGCTCAGGCGACGCTTGGCACGCAGACGCTGCGCGCGTTGCGACGCTATCCGTCGCGGGTGGCCTTCAGCTGGCCCGGCGGCTCCCTCACCTATGGCGGCGCCGTCGATCTGATCGGCCGTATGCAAAAAGTGTTCGTCTCTCGCGGATGCAAACCCGGCTCTCGCGTCGCTATCCTCACCGCTAACCGTGCGGATAGCTGGTGCGCCGGCGTCGCCGCGCAACTCTCGCGGCTTGCGACCACCGCGCTGCATCCGCTCGGCTCGCTTCAGGATCAGATCGATCAGATCGAGGATTCGGACGCTGAAATGCTGATCGTCGATCCCGACACGTTCGGCGCACGCGGCGCAGAACTCGCGGCACGGGCCAAAGGGCTCTCCACCATCTTCACATTCGGCCACAGCGATTTCGGCATCGACCTGCTTGCCGCGGCCGAAGCCGCAGGCAGCGTCACGCCGATCGACCAGGCGGGACCGGGCGATGTCGCAGTGCTGAACTACACCGGCGGTACCACCGGCAAGTCAAAAGGCGCATTGCGCCATCACCGCGAATACGCGGGTTTCGCGGAAGCCATCCTCGCCGATTTCGAGTTTCCAGAGACGCCGCGCTACCTCGCGGTCGCGCCGCTCAGTCATGTCGCCGGCACGAAAGTGCTGCCGACGCTGATGCGCGGCGGCACCGTTCATATGCTGAAAGGCTTCGACCCGGAGGCCGTGTTCGCAACGATTCAGCGCGAGCGTATCAACTTCACGCTGTTCGTACCGACCATGATCTACGTCCTGCTCGATCATCCGTCGCTGCCGAAAACCGACCTCTCCTCGCTCGAGCTTCTGCTCTATGGCGCGTCGCCGATGTCGCCGAGCCGCCTGATCGAAGGCATCGAACGGATCGGCCCCGTCTTCTCGCAACTCTACGGTCAGACCGAGTGCTATCCGGTCTCGGTGCTGCGCAAGGCCGATCACGATCCGAAGAATCCCGAGCTGTTCCTCTCCTGCGGCTTCCCGATCGCCGCTTGCGACGTGCGCGTGCTCGACGAGAACGACCAGGAAGTCGCAACCGGCGACGCCGGTGAAATCTGCGTGCGTGCGCCGCATGTGATGGCGGAGTACTGGAAGCGGCCGGAGCAGACCGCCGAAACGCTGAAGAGCGGCTGGCTGCATACCGGCGACGTCGCCCGCAAGGACGACCGCGGCTACATGTTCATCCTCGACCGCAAGAAGGACATGATCGTCACTGGCGGCTTCAACGTCTTCCCGCGCGAGATCGAGGACGTGCTTGCCGCGCACGCCGATGTAGCGATGGTTGCCGTGATCGGCGTGCCAGACGAGAAGTGGGGCGAAGCGGTCACCGCCGTCGTCGTGCCGAAGGCGGGCGCCAATCCGAACGCCGACGAGCTCATCAATCTGGTGAAAAACCGCAAGGGTTCGACCCATGCGCCAAAGCAGGTGCAGTTCGTCAACGAACTGCCGATGACCGGCGTCGGCAAGGTCGACAAGAAAGTGCTGCGCGCGAAGTTCTGGGCCGGACGCGAGCGGATGGTCGGCTGATCGTCCTGCGGAAGCGACGTTAGCCTTCCGGGCAATTCACCAGCCGGGCGGGTACGCCGACTGCCGTGCAGCCAGGCGGCACATCGCTCGTCACCAGCGAGTTAGCGCCGATCTTGGCAAAATCGCCGATCGTGACATCGCCAACAATGGTCGATCCCGCGCTGAGCAGAACGCCTCTGCCGATCCTCGGCGATGCGCCGCCGTCCTGCCGGCCGACCGTTACGTTCTGAAGGATCGTCACCTCGTCGGATATGTCAGCGAAGGCGCTGATGACGATTCCGGTGGCATGGTCGAAGAAGACCGACGTGCCGATCGTCGCGGATGGATGAATGCTGACCTGGAACGTTCGCGATATCGCGCCCTGAAACAGCAGCGCCAGATCCCGGCGATCCTTCCGCCACAGCCAGCTCGACACGCGCCAGGCCTCCAGCGCAATGAACCCCTTCTGCATTGTCAGCACCGGCAGGAGACGGGTCGAGGCCGGATCACGCAAGATCACGCTTTGCAGATCGAGACACGCGGCTCGCGCCAGTTCTGCATCCGCGATGAAAGCATCCCGGGCTGCGCGTTCGATCAGCTGATCGGCATGCCCGCCGTCGGCGAGCCGCCGCCCGATCTGACAGGCGACTGCGTCCGCAAGACCTGCACGCTGGAAGATCGCCGACGCGAGCGAGTGAGCCAACAAGCCATCAGCAGCGACGGCAACTTCGGCCTCCCGCACAAGGGATTGCCAGATTGCGTCGTTCGATTGCACCGCGGCCAGGGTCATCGGTCCAATCTATGGACGCTTCGCGCGCGCCGCAACCTGATCCCTCGCCCCGATCCGGGTCATTTCCTATCGTCGGCGGGTGTCTCGATCCGGCCCCAAGGCACCATGCGCTGGAGCTGCGGCTGGCGATCCCAGAACTGGTGCTTCAGCGCACCGCTGACGTGCAGTACGAACAGCCCGTAAAAGGCATACGACAGCCAGACATGGATGCCGCCGGTCAGCTTGTGGAAGGCCTCCCTGGTTTGCGGCTCCAGCGACATGACGAAGCCGATGCGCGGCCATTCGAACAGATAGAACAACTTCATCGGCACCTGCGCCGCCGCCTTCCAGGATGAATCGTGCAGCCAGCCGGACACCGGCAGCAGCAGGATCAAACAATACATCGTGATGTGCGCCGCCTTCGCGAGCCGTCGCTCCCATGACGCGTACTTCCTCGGCAACTCCGGCGGCGCGTTGGCGGCACGCCACAACAGATGCAGGAGCACCAATCCAAGCACGGTGATGCCGAGTGACTTGTGCGTATCGATGGCGGGCCGCACCCAGCCCTCGGGGATCAGATTGACGATCCATATCAGCACGATGTTCGCGGCGATCATGATCGCCACCAGCCAGTGCAGCATCATGGCAACGCGCGTGTAACGCAGCCTGCGCTGTTTCAAGTCGTACTGAGCGGCTGTC
>JBEIPX010000034.1:0-13326 GCA_040376815.1 Bradyrhizobiaceae bacterium | reverse complement strand
GTCAGCGCCATGAGAGCGGTGCGTTCTTCAGCCAATCGCCGCTCAACGTAGTTTCGCTCCAGCTCCGTCAGCTGTGTCGCCAGCAACCGTTCATAGCGGCTGATGTTGTTACGGTGGGTTCGCATGAAAGCCAGCTTGTTATCCTTCATCTTGCCAGATCTCTCTTCTTTTTGTGAGCAAGGGTTGTTTTGAAAGGGTTGGGTTGAACGCCGGCGGCAGCGCAAAGTTCGCGGCGCTGCGAGCGGCACGGCCTTTACCGCACCCGCCCCGCTGCGCCCACGCCACCATCGAACTTTTCTGTACGTTCCTGCCTTCAGCTTGCGACGATGATCGATGCGATCGTCAGAAGGCTGGCTCCGAACATCGTCCAGTCGGCCAGTGCAGCTTGCAGCGGCTGCTTGCGGCCTTTGCGATGGTTCATTCCCGCCTCCATCATGCAGCCAGGCTGCGGTCGGTTGACCGCAGCCGGATCGACTGGCCTCCGGGCGGATGCGGAGGGTCATCGTCGAGTTCTCTCAGCGCATCGAGGATGTCGTCGATATGCACGGGCGACGTCAGGAACGCCGGCGCACGTAGATAAGGATACGATGCGACGGCAGATGCATCGGATGCCCAGGATGCGAGAATGGCGCGCTTCTCGCCTGTGCTGAGGCCGCGATGCATCAATACATCCCGTGGATGACTGAACGTGGTGGCCGGATGAAGCAGGGCAGTGATATCGGTGACATTGTCGCCGTCATAAGCGGTCGTCGGCCGCATGGTTACCTCCGTTCCGAGACGAGTCTGAAGTTGGCGAGGGTGCGTCGCGCACCCCCGTCTGCGTGTTGAAGCTGTCAGGCCGCCTTGGCCTCGAGTTGAGGCCGGCTCGGCAGTTGGCCGTTGATCGGGATCTCCCGCGGCTTCATGGCCTCGGGTATCTCCCGGACCAGTTCGATTTTCAGCAGACCGTCCTCGTACTTCGCGTCCTTCACCTGCACGTAGTCGGCGAGGTTGAACTGGCGCTTGAACGAGCGGACAGCGATGCCCTGGTAGACAAAATCCTGGTCGGTCTTTTCGGACCTGCTGCCTTCCACGGTGAGCATGTTCCGCTCCGCAGTCAGGCGGATCTCATCCGACCGGAACCCCGCCAAAGCCAGCGAAATCTGGTAACGATCGTCGCCGAGGCGGGTGATGTTGTATGGGGGAAAGTTGTCCTCGACGCCGCTGCGCTGCAACTGATCGAAAGCGTCGAAGAGGTGATCGAAGCCGATGGTCGATCGCCAAAGCGGAGAGAAGTCGTAGTTCCTCATAGCCAAATCCTCCAAGAGCAAAATGGATACGAAGCCGGTGCCGGACACCAATCTGGCACCCGCTACTCGCCGGGCCCTATGGCACCCGGGCCGCTCGCTCGCGGCGACCAAAAACTAGAAAAACCGGATTTGGTTTCAAGAGGGGTGTGCGAAAAATTTTGTCCCGCAAATCGCGTTGGCCGCTAACGGCAGCAGGTGTTCCCATTTCTCCGGAGGCCCGATGCGGTGATGAGCGGGGAGCGAACCCGTCGCTGGATTCTTGGCGAATCCGTTCCGTAGTGAATCGGCAAACCGGCGAACGGTTGAAAATCAAAAAGCCCCTGGTCGGGGCTTTAAATGGTGGGCGCACAAGGGATCGAACCTTGGACCTCTCCCGTGTGAAGGGAACGCTCTCCCGCTGAGCTATGCGCCCGCCGCGATCGACGCAGACAAACAACCTGAAAACAAAAGGCCGGTCTGCTGCCGTGGCGAATGGTCCGGGATTTACGGAATAGGCGGCTTGAGGTCAAGCGCGGGGCGGGCGCGTAAGCCTGCGGAATTGGGACGTTCAGGTCTTTCTTTTGGGCATGATCTGGTCCGAAAACCGGTGCCCATCCCGGCTCAAGTCCGGGACATGCTTTTCGGGATCAGACCCGCCTAGCTCGTCTGGCGCGCGCGCGATGCGTGCGACTGGAGCGCGCGGATGCGCTCCGCCAGCGTGCCGCCGGTTTCGGCCGCGCCGTTGACCTCCGCTCCGTTCACCGGCGCGAGCTTCGGCGCCTCAGGCTCGGCGGCGAGGATCGCCTCGATCGGGGAATTCGGGCCTTCGAGCTGTGCTGCGAGTTTGGCGACTTCGGCGGCGATGTCGTTGATGCGCTCGCGCAGCAGCGCATTCTCCATGCGCTCGGTCGCCCATGAATTCTCGGCCTGGCTCTGGATCGCCTGAAGATCGCGCTGTGCGATGGCGCGCTCGTCGCGCGCGATGCGCAGTTGCTCTTCGACCGCGGCCTTCTCGGCGCGGAATTTCACGAACGCGTCCGAGCTCGACAACGTCGCGATGTCGTAGCGTAGGACCTTCTCGGTTTCCTTCGCCGCCTCGATCTGCTGCTTCAGCAGATTGTTCTCGTACTCGCGCTCGGCGAGCAGCTTGCCCTGGGTGGCGAGACGATTTTCGAGATCGCCAATCCGGTTGCCGAGCATCTCGGCTTCCTTCACCTGCAACACCAGTTGCCGGTCGAGTTCGCCGACGCGAAGGTTCAAACCTTCGACGCGCGCGCGCGCGTCGGTCAGTTCGGTGGTGGCGGCGGTCGATTGCGCGCGATGCTCTTCAAGCTTGTGGCGCGTGTCGCCGAATTCCTTCTCGGCCTCGCTGACACGGTTTTGCAGCGCATCGATCTGCGTGCGCACGGCGACGAGTTCGACCTGCCGGCTTTCGGCGAGCACCGAGCGCTCGGAGAGATCGCTCGAGAGTTTCGACAGTTCGTTCTGCTTGTCGCTCAAGGCCTGCTCGGCGGAGCGCAGCGCCTGCGTCTTGTTGGCGAACTCTTCTTCCGTCGCGCGGAGCTGGTCCTTCAGCGCCTTCTCGCGCGCCTCCAGGCCGAAGATCGCCGCGTTCTTCTCGCCGAGTTCGAGCTTCAGGCGATTGATCGCGTCGGACTTTTTGCCGAGCTCGGCGAGCTGGCTCGTGGTCTTGCTCTTGAGCTGCTCGACGTTCATTTCGAGCCGGCGCGCGGACATCGCGAATTCGGCGCGGAGCTGATCCTTGTCGGCCTGGATTTCCGCCATCGACAGGGGCGTTGCGGCTTCGAGCCGCTTGGTCGTCAACCGCACGGCGCGATTATGCACCAGCGGCATGATCATCAGACCAAACAGCATCGAAATCAGAAAACCGATCGCCAGATACATGATCGGCTCAACCATCACTCAAACTCCCGCGGGCGGACGCAATTCACCTGAATATCGTGCCATCATGCCACGGGCGGCAGGGAAAAGGCCAGCAAGACAAGGCGTTAACGTGAATCCGCCGGTCCGGACGGCCTTTGGTCATCTATGACGACCCTATGACGATCCTTTGACGATCCCTGGTCTGCCGATCGCCCAAAAACCGGTCAGAACGGATTCCAGGTCGGGCGCTGGGTGAACTTCAGGTAACCGATGTTGGCACCGAGCCTCAGCCCGACGCCGGAGCGGATCGGAACCAGCACCACGTTGTTGGCGGTCAGCGCCGTCATGCCGAACCCGCCGACGAAATAGGCCGAGCCGTCGATGCCGGCGAAGCGCTGGTACACCGCGCTGGTGGCGGGCAGGTTGTAGACGAGGATCATGGTGCGCGCGCCGTCGCCGCCCCAGTCGAACCCGACCGAGGGCCCCTGCCAGTAGACCTTCAGGTCGCCGGCGTTCTTGGTGTAGAGCGTGCCTTCGCCGAAACGGAGCCCGGCAATGAACGCGCCGGAACCCTCTTCGCCGAGGATGTAGCCGTTCGGCAGGCCGAACTGGCTGACGGCGCGTTCCACCACCGAAGCGAGGCCGCGCGAGACGTTGCCGAAGAACCGGCCGCCGGTGGCGACGATCTCGTCAGGGGCGAAGGTCGATCGTTCGGACTGCTGCGCCGATACAGGTTGCAGCATCAGCAGCGTGGCGGTGAAGGCCGCCGCCGCAAGGCGCATTACGAATGTCATCAACCATCCCCCTGGTAGTGGGCAAATTGGTATCTGCCGTTTAACCGGTTGCTGACGAGCACACGTTAAGCTCGGCCGGCATTCCGAAGTCCCCGAATCCGCCCTTTATATCGTGAGGAACTATGACGGCACAGCGGCAGGAATCGATGCGTCTGAAGGCGGGCGTGGCGATCGTTCTTGGCCTTTGCGCCCTGATTGCGCCATTTTCGCTGGCGTCGGCCATGACCGAGCGGGTGGTGGTGGATCGCCATACCGGCCTCGCCATCGGCGGGATCGATCCGGTGTCCTACTTTACCGACTCCCTGGCCGTGCGCGGCAGTCCGGAGTTCGAGGCGGTCTCGAACGGCGCGATCTGGCGGTTCGCCAAGGAGAGCAACCGGGCGTTTTTCCTGACCAATCCGGACGTCTATGAGCCGCGCTTCGGCGGCTACGATCCGGTCGGCGTCGCCTCCGGCAAGACGGTCGCCGGTGTTGCGCAAATCTGGATGATCCACGGCGACCGGCTGTATCTGTTCGGCCGCGAGGACACCCGCGACGCGTTTGCCGCCGATCCCGCTCGCTACGTGCGCGAGGCCGACCGGCGCTGGACGAAACTCAGCGAGACGCTGGCGGCGGACTAAGCGCCACCGACGGATCGCCCCAGGCGATGAATTCCGGAACGATATAGTCGTCCTTGCGGGTGCCGAATTTCAGCGGCACGCCACGGCTGTCGGTGATCTTGCCGCCGGCGGCGACGACCACCGCATGGCCCGCCGCCACGTCCCATTCCGATGTCGGCGATAGCCGCGGATAGATATCGGCGATGCCTTCGGCGACACGGCAGAACTTCACCGCCGAGCCGGTGATCTGGCGGATCGCGCCCGGCCGTTTGGCAATGAATGCCTCGGTGCGGCTGTCGCCATGCGAGCGGCTGACGGTGACGACCCACGGGCTGCCCTGACCGGGTGTCCGGCGCGTCCTGATCGGCTGCGCGGCGCCGCGGGCGCTGGCGTCTTTCGTCACCAGTAACCGCTCCGCGCCCTGGCCGACCAAACCACGCCAGATCAGACCGAGCGCCGGGGCGCCGACAATACCGAGCAGCGGCTCGCCGTCGGTGATCAGCGCGAGGTTGACCGTGTACTCGTCGCGCTTCGCAACGAACTCCTGCGTGCCGTCGAGCGGATCGATCAGAAAGAAGCTGCCGCGAAAGGGCGCTTCGGAGAGGTGCGTGCGTTCCTCGGAGAGCGAGGGGATGCCGGGCGCAATCCGCGCCAGCCCTGCGGCGATGATATTGTCAGCGGCGAGATCGGCTTCGGTCACCGGCGAGCCATCGGCCTTGCCTTCGATGGCCATCGCCGCGCGATCGACCCGGAGTATGGCCGCACCTGCTTCCGCCACCAGATCGGTCAAGGGCTCCATCAGTCCGGCAGCGATCTCGCGATCGATCACCGTCACCGAAGCTGACAGGGAGTTCATTGCAAGGATCTCACTCAAGGCTCTCCAGTGGACCGTGTCATGCCGCCGATACGGTGGCAGCACGGAAACGGGCAGTGTATCAATCGAATGGACAGGGACCATGCGTGATTCGTGGTTCCTCTGCTGCATAAAGGCCTGTGGAGATTGCGCCTTCTGGCCGGGCCAAGCGTGGCGCGCCGTTGTAAGTATCACCCCCAACAGTGTTTTCCCGGCTCCGCCAGCCCTCGCCGCGTGACGATCACGCCCGACAACAGAGATCAGGATTCAGAATATGTCCGGCACGTCACCTTCCACTTCCCCCGACGCGCTCGAACTCGCGGCCTTGCTGTGCTCGCGGGTGTGTCACGACCTGATCAGTCCGGTCGGCGCCATCGTCAATGGGCTTGAAGTGCTCGACGATAATCCGAAGCCGGAGGATCGCGAGTTCGCGCTCGATCTGATCCGCAAGAGCGCAAAGACTGCTTCCGGGCGTCTGCAGTTTTGCCGGCTGGCATTCGGCGCTGCCGGATCGGCGGGCGCCCAGATCGACACTGGCGATGCAGAGAATATGACCCGCGGGTTCGTGGACGAGGGCAAGGTCACGTTGTCCTGGGGTGTGCCGCGGACGTTGCAGCCCAAGAATCTGGTCAAGCTGCTGCTCAACATGGTGGTGATCGCCCAGCAGACGATTCCGCGCGGCGGTTCTCTGATCATCGAATCGTCCGGGACAGACGAGAAGGCCGGTTTCCGGATCACCGCATCGGGCCTCAATGCGCGGGTGCCGCAGAACATCGCCGACATCCTGAGCGGCGCGCATGGCGGGTCCGTCGATGCGCATGCGGTGCAGCCGCACTACACCCGGCTGCTGGCGGCAGCGTGCGGGCTGACCGTCACGCTTGCAGCCGAGGGCGATGCTGTCGTGATTTCAGCGGCTTGAGCGCGCGTAACGCATCTCCTAACGTTTCGTAAACATAAACGCTCAAGTTGTACGCATGTGCCGCATCCCGTTGGCACACACTGCGTTTCTGCTTCACTCACCAAAAATAAACGCTTTCCATCGAAACTCCTCAGGCTCCCAGGGCGCGTGACCTCGCGCCGGATTGCTTGAAGGCCAATGCAATGGATGATCTTCTGAGGGAATTCCTCACCGAGACGAACGAAAGTCTCGATGTCGTCGACAATCAGCTCGTGAAGTTCGAGCAGGACCCCAATAACGCGAAGATCCTCGACAACATCTTCCGCCTTGTTCACACGATCAAAGGCACCTGCGGTTTCCTCGGTCTGCCGCGCCTCGAGGCGCTGGCGCATGCCGCTGAAACCCTGATGGGCAAGTTCCGCGACGGCATGCCGGTCACCGGCCACGCCGTGACACTGATTCTCCAGACCATCGACCGGCTGAAGGACATTCTCGGTCAGCTCGAAGCGACCGAAGCCGAGCCGACCGGGACCGACGAAGACCTGATCGACCAGTTGCATCACATGGCCGAGCACGGCGCCGAAGTCGCGAGCGAGGACGCGCCGATCGCGGTCGCTGCGCCGGAGCCCGCACCGGCGGCCGCGAATGCCGATTCGGCCAGCGGTACGCTGGTCGTGCAGACGCTCGAACGCGCCCTGCGTCCGGGTGAAGTATCGCTCGACGATCTCGAAAAGGCTTTCCGCGAAACCGAGGCCGAACTCACCCCGGCTCCTGCTGCCGCGCCTGCACCCGCCGCAGCCGCTCCTGCTGCTGCAAAGGCCGCCGCAAAGCCCGCGGCGCGCAAACCCGCTGCCGAGCCGGACGTTGTCATGAGCGAAGGCGACAAGATCGCGAACCAGTCGATCCGCGTCAACGTCGATACCCTCGAACACCTGATGACGATGGTGTCGGAGCTGGTGCTGACGCGCAACCAGCTGCTCGAGATCGGCCGCCGCCACGAAGATTCCGATTTCAAGGTGCCGTTGCAGCGCCTGTCGAACGTCACCGCCGAACTGCAGGAAGGCGTCATGAAGACGCGCATGCAGCCGATCGGCAATGCCTGGCAGAAGCTGCCGCGCATCGTCCGCGATCTCGCGACCGAACTCGGCAAGCAGATCGAACTGGAAATGCACGGCGCCGACACCGAACTCGATCGCCAGGTGCTCGACCTGATCAAGGACCCGCTGACCCATATGGTCCGCAACTCCGCCGATCACGGCCTTGAGCGTCCGGAAGATCGCGCCGCAGCCGGCAAGTCCGAGCAGGGCACGATCCGCCTTTCCGCCTATCACGAAGGCGGCCATATCATCATCTGCATCGCCGACAACGGCCGCGGCCTCAATACCGAGCGCATCAAGGCCAAGGCGATCTCCAGCGGCCTCGCGACCGAGGCCGAACTGGAGAAGATGACGGAAGCGCAGATCCACAAGTTCATCTTCGCGCCGGGCTTCTCGACGGCGGCGGCGGTCACCAGCGTCTCCGGCCGCGGCGTCGGCATGGATGTGGTCCGCACCAACATCGATCAGATCGGCGGCACCATCGACATCAAGTCGGTGGCCGGCGAAGGTTCGAGCGTGACGATCAAGATTCCGCTGACGCTCGCGATCGTCTCGGCGCTGATCGTCGAAGCCGCCGGCGACCGCTTCGCGATCCCGCAGCTTTCGGTGGTCGAACTGGTTCGCGCCCGCGCCAACTCCGAGTACCGCATCGAGCGCATCAAGGACACGCCGGTGCTGCGCCTGCGCAACAAGCTGTTGCCGCTGATGCACCTGAAAAAGCTGCTCAAGATCGACGACGGCTCGTCGACCGATCCGGAGAACGGCTTCATCGTCGTTACTCAGGTCGGCAGCCAGACCTTCGGCATCGTCGTCGACGGCGTCTTCCACACGGAAGAAATCGTCGTCAAGCCGATGTCGACCAAGCTGCGCCACATCGGCATGTTCTCGGGCAATACGATCCTCGGCGACGGCGCCGTGATCATGATCGTCGATCCCAACGGCATCGCCCAGGCGCTCGGCACCTCGGTCGCGACCCAGAACGAGATCAACGACGAGAACGCGGCGACGCGTACGAGCTCCAGCGATCAGCTGACTTCGCTGCTGGTGTTCCGGGCCGGAACGATGCAGCCGAAGGCCGTGCCGCTCGCGCTCATCACCCGTCTCGAAGAAATTGCGGCCGACAAGATCGAATTGTCGAACGGCCGTCACATGGTTCAGTACCGCGAGCAGTTGATGCCGCTGGTGACGATGGAAGAGGTCAGCGTCCGCACCGAGGGCACGCAGCCGATCCTCGTGTTCGCCGACGACGGCCGCTCGATGGGTCTCGTGGTCGACGAGATCATTGACATCGTCGAAGAGCGTCTCAATATCGAAGTGGCAAGCGGCCGCGACGGCATTCTCGGCTCCGCCGTCATCAAAGGGCAGGCGACCGAAGTCATCGACGTCGGCCACTTCCTGCCGATGGCGTTCACCGACTGGTTCAGCCGCAAGGAAATGCGTCCGTCGATGAACGCACAGTCGGTGCTGCTCGTCGACGACTCGGCGTTCTTCCGCAACATGCTGGCGCCGGTGCTCAAGGCGGCGGGTTACCGCGTGTCGGTCGCCGCCAACGGCAACGAAGGTCTCAGCGTCCTGCGCTCCGGCCAGCAGTTCGACGCGGTGCTCACCGACATCGAGATGCCGGACATGAACGGTTTCGAGTTCGCGGAAAGCATCCGCGCCGACCAGCGCCTCGGCACCATGCCGATCATCGCGCTGTCGTCGCTGGTCTCGCCCGCCGCCGTCGAGCGCGGCCGTCAGGCCGGCTTCCACGACTACGTCGCCAAATTCGACCGGCCCGGCCTGATCGCCGCGCTGAAGGAGCAGACGGCTGAAGTCAGCCGCGCCGCATAAGGATCATGAATATGAGCGAAAAGAACCAGGGTGTGGAAAGCGGCATCTCCGAATACGTCACCGCGATGATCGGTGGACAGTTGTTCGGTTTGCCGATTTCGCGCGTGCAGGACGTGTTCATGCCGGAGCGCCTGACCCGCGTTCCGCTCGCGCCGAACGACGTGGCGGGTGTTCTCAACCTGCGCGGCCGCATCGTCACCGCGATCAACATGCGCGCGCGTCTCGGCCTGCCGAACGAGGAAACGGGCCGTCCGCCGATGGCGGTTGGCGTCGACCTGCGCGGTGAATCCTACGGCCTGCTGATCGATTCGATCGGCGAGGTTCTGAAGCTTCAGGATGACAGCCGGGAAGTGAATCCGGTCAATCTCGATCCGCGGATGGCGAAGATGGCCGGTGGCGTCCATCGCCTCGACGGACAGCTGATGGTGGTGCTGGACGTCGATCGCGTTCTCGAGATCGGCACGGAAATGATGGCCGCTTAAGGCCTGCAAAATACGGAAACAAGTGGCACGGGATTGAAGCAGCCAGTCCCGGTCGAACCAAGGAAGTGAGGCTGACATGAAAACGTGTCTGGTGGTGGACGACTCGAGCGTGATCCGCAAGGTTGCGCGACGCATCCTGGAAGGCCTCGATTTCCAGATCACGGAAGCCGAAGACGGTGAGAAGGCGCTGGCCGCCTGCCGCCAGAGCCTGCCCGATGCGGTGTTGCTCGACTGGAACATGCCGATCATGGACGGCTACGAGTTTCTGCGCAATCTGCGCCGCATGCCGGGCGGCGATCAGCCGAAGGTCGTGTTCTGCACGACGGAGAACGACGTCGCGCACATCGCGCGCGCGCTTCACGCAGGCGCCAACGAATACATCATGAAGCCGTTCGACAAGGAAATCGTCACGGCGAAATTCCAGGAAGTCGGCCTGATCTAGCTGATCCAAGGCTGATGGTCCGATTTCAACATTCGCACACCGTTTTCGGCAACCTCTCAGGCGAATGTTGAAATCAGAAGGACCATCAGAAAGTTAAGTTTCTAGTGGAGTATCGGATTTGACATTCGCATATCGAAATTCCCGGCTTGGCTGGGTGCGAATGTCAAATCCGCTCCACTAGGATCGGCTCGGGGAGAAATCAGCGCTTCCCGATTCAATATCCGCGGTTCGGATACCTGCTGTTTGTACGTGTTGCGTTTGGTGAGTAATGAGTATTGTTACAGCAGTCCCTCCGGCTGTCGCGCCGCAACGGCATGAGCCGTTGCGTGTCATGGTGGTCGACGATTCCGCGGTGATCCGCGGATTGATCTCGCGCTGGATCGGCGCCGAAACCGACATGGTGGTCGCGGGTTCGCTGCGCACCGGCCGTGACGCCGTCGATCAGATCGAGCGCATCAATCCAGATGTCGCCGTTCTCGACATCGAAATGCCGGAGCTCGACGGCATCTCGGCGCTGCCGCTCCTGCTCGCGAAGAAGCGCAACCTCGTCATCATCATGGCGTCGACGCTGACCCGCCGTAACGCGGAAGTCAGCTTGAAGGCGCTGTCACTCGGCGCATCCGACTACATTCCGAAGCCGGAGAGCTCGCGCGAAATGTCCGCGGCGGACACGTTCCGCCACGACCTTCTGCAAAAGATCCGCCACCTCGGCGCACGTGCGCGCCGCTCGTCGGTGCCGGTCACGTCGAGCCCGCCGCTTGCGCCCGCCGCCGGTGCGCGCGAGCCTGTCCGCGTGGCTGCTTCGCCGACCTCGCATCATGTTGCGGCTGCGACGCGCCCGTTCTCGCCCGGCATTCCGCGCGCGCTCCTGATCGGGTCGTCCACCGGCGGCCCGCAGGCGCTGATGTCGCTGGTCGCCGAGATCGGCCCGGTCATCGACAAGGTGCCGGTGTTGATCACGCAACACATGCCGCCGACCTTCACCACCATTCTCGCCGAACATCTCGCGCGCGCCAGTCGGCATCCGTCGGCGGAGGGCATCGATGGCGAGGCGATCAAGCCGGGCCGCATCTATCTCGCGCCGGGCGGCAAGCACATGCGGGTCGCCAAACAAGGGATGGGCGCCGTGATCGCGCTCGACGACGGCCCGCAGATCAACTTCTGCAAGCCGGCTGTCGATCCGATGTTCACCTCGGCGATCGACATGTGGCATGGCGCGATCCTCAGCGTCATTCTGACCGGCATGGGCTCGGACGGCATGCGCGGCGGCAAGGATATCGTCGCCGCCGGCGGCAACGTCATCGCCCAGGATGAAGCGTCCAGCGTGGTCTGGGGCATGCCGGGCGCGGCTGCACAAGCCGGAATTTGTTCAGCCATTCTTCCGCTCAATCAGATCGGGCCGAAGCTAGTACGCGTGTTCTCAGGAGACCGATCGTGACCCCCGCTGATTATGAGTATCTCCGCAAGCTCCTGAAGGATCGCTCGGGTCTCGTGCTGTCCGCCGACAAGCAGTATCTGGTCGAAAGCCGTCTGTTGCCGCTGGCGCGCAAGGCGAACCTGCCCGGCATCAGCGATCTCGTGACCAGGATGAAGGCCGGTGCCGAGCCGATGATCGTCGACGTTGTCGAGGCGATGACGACCAACGAGACCTTCTTCTTTCGCGACAAGGTGCCGTTCGATCACTTCAAGGACACGATCCTGCCGGCGCTGCTGCAGGCGCGCGCCGCCCGCAAGAGCATCCGCATCTGGTGCGCGGCCTGCTCGACCGGGCAGGAGCCGTACTCGCTGGCGATGATCTTGAAAGAGATGAGCGCGACCATGAGCGGCTGGCGCGTGGATATCATCGCCACCGACCTGTCGCTTGAAGTGCTGGAGAAGTCGAAAGCCGGCATCTTCAGCCAGTTCGAGGTGCAGCGCGGACTGCCGATCCAGATGCTGGTGAAGTACTTCAAGCAGACCGGCGAGCTCTGGCAGCTCAATCCGGATATCCGCTCGATGGTCCAGTTCAAGCAGCTCAACCTGCTTCAGGACTTCTCGCACCTCGGCTCGTTCGATCTGATCTTCTGCCGCAACGTGCTGATCTACTTCGATCAGGACACCAAGATCGCGATCTTCAATCGCCTCGCCAAGCTCAATGAGGCCGATGGCTTCCTGGTGCTCGGCGCGGCCGAGACAGTGGTCGGGCTGACCGACGTCTACAAGCCGCTCGCGGATCGCCGCGGTGTCTACCGGCCGAACCTCAATCGCACGGCATCGCCGTCGATCGCGCCTGCCGCCGGTGCGGGCATCCTGAAGGTCGCGGCGCAGTCCGCGCGCTGAGCGCCTCGTTCGGCATATCGGTTTGAACCGGCAAGGCCCGCGTGATTGACAATCACGCGGGCCGCCGCTCAATATTGGCTATGGGGAACATGCGATCTCCCCACGAGGCGGCAAGCCCAAGCATCGCGTCCCTTTCTTCAAGGAGGACGCTCTCATGCCTTCATACCTTCAGATATCTCCCGAAAAGTTTGCCCGTCTCATCGGCACGCCGCATGCGCCGGTGCTCATCGATGTGCGTACCGACGAGGATTTTGCCGCCGATCCGCGCCTGATTCCGGGCGCGGTGCGTCAATCCCACACGGCTGCGCCAGACTGGGCGGCGCATTACAAGGACCGCCCGGTGGTCGTGACCTGCCTGCGCGGGCAGAAGCTCGCCGAGGGCACGTCGGCCTGGCTGCGGCAGGCCGGTGCATCGGCCGAGGTGCTGGAAGGCGGGTTCGAGGGCTGGAAGGCCGCGAAGCTGCCGCTGATGCCGGCCGCCAAACTGCCGCCGCGCAATTCGCAGGGCCGCACCGTCTGGGTGACGCGCGCGCGGCCGAAGATCGATCGCATCGCCTGTCCCTGGCTGATCCGCCGCTTCGTCGATCCGGGTGCGGTGTTTCTGTTCGTCGCGCCGTCCGAAGTCGCCGCCGTCGGTGAGCGCTTCAATGCGACGCCGTTCGACATCGAGAACACGTTCTGGAGTCATCGCGGCGAACTCTGCACCTTCGACGTCATGATCGAGGAGTTTGGCCTCGTCACGCCTCCGCTGCTTCGGCTTGCGGCGATGGTGCGCGCTGCCGATACCGGACGGCTGGACCAGTCACCGGAGGCGCCGGGGTTGCTCGCCGCTTCCCTCGGGCTTTCGCGCATGTACG
>JBEIPX010000386.1:0-3519 GCA_040376815.1 Bradyrhizobiaceae bacterium | reverse complement strand
ATCGGCACGCGCGCGCCGATCATACCGATGTCGCCGATATAGTGCTGCGCACAGGAATGATGGCAGCCCGTGAGATGGACGTTGACCGGCGTGTCGACCTGCACTTTGTCTTCGCACCAGTTGACGATGTCCTCGGCGCTTTCCTTGGTGTGCGCCGCGGCGAAGCGGCAGCCGGTTGCGCCCGTGCATGCGACGATGCCGGCGCGGATCGATGACGCTGTCGTGGCCAGACCGAGCGCCTCGACGGCAGCAACCGCCTTCGCCACATCGGCATCGGCAACACCGGAGAGCAAAAGGTTCTGCCAGACCGTGAGGCGGATATCGCCGTCACCCAGCTCCTGTGAAATCCTGGCGAGCCCACGGATCTGGTCCGGCGACAGGTGACCGAGTTTCAGCGTGACGCCGATCCAGTTCAGCCCCGCCTGCTTCTGCGGGTGCACGCCGATATGCGCGAGCCGGTCGAACGCCGGTCGCGGCGCCACGGCTTCCGCCGGCACACGTACCAACTTGCGGCCGAGCTTTTCCTCGACCGCTGCGAGATACTTGTCGAAACCCCACGCATCGAGCACGTACTTCATCCGCGCCTTGTTGCGATTGGTGCGGTCTCCATGCTCGATGAACACGCGAATGATGCGGTCGGCAACCTCCGTCGCCTCCTCCGGCTTCAGGATCACGCCGGTGTCGCGCGCAAGATCGCGATGACCGGTGATGCCGCCAAGCGCGAGCCGATAGTAGATGCCCGGCGCGACGCCATGTCCGTCCAGCACCTCCACCGCCTGAAAAGCGATGTCGTTAGTATCCTCCAGAGTCGCGATCCGGCCCGCTCCGTCGAACGCGACGTTGAATTTGCGCGGCAGGCCGTAGAGCGTGCGATCGTTGAGGATGTGATAATGCCAGGCCCGCGCATGCGGGCGCGTATCCAGAAGCTCCTGCGGATCGATGCCTGCCGTCGACGAACCCGTGACGTTGCGGATATTGTCGGCGCCGGAGCCGCGCGAGCACAGCCCGAGGTCCTGAATGCCTTCGATAACGATGATGGCGTTCTTCGGCTCGATTTCGCGAAGTTGAAGATTGGCGCGCGTCGTCACATGCGCATACGGTCCGGCGAACTTTTCGGCGAGGTCGGCCACACCCGCGAATTGCCAGTGCTTGAGAATTCCGTTCGGAATCCGCATACGGCACATGTACGAGCTCTGCGCCGGAGCGACGTAGAAGATGCCGTAGTAGCGCCAGCGGAAGTTATCCTGCGGCTTCGGCGCTTCGTTGTTCTCCGCCTGCTTCACCAGCCGCGGATAGGCATCGAACGGATGCTCGTCGCGTTTGAACTTCTCT
Source organism: Bradyrhizobiaceae bacterium (assembly GCA_040376815.1). GTDB lineage: Bacteria > Pseudomonadota > Alphaproteobacteria > Rhizobiales > Xanthobacteraceae > SG-bin9. Next base: position 2,187 of record JBEIPX010000386.1, on the reverse strand, counting down.
TGGTCGGCAAGTTTCCCGCCGGCCGCAACAACACGGTCCTGCGCTTTGATATGGATTGCGTCCGGCCCGACCGGCTCGGAATTGGCCGGTGGGTTAGAGCGCGCGACCCGCGACGCGCTGAGACCTGAGACGAATCCTTCGAGGTAACGCTTCTGGTCGGCGGTGAAGTCACCCGACATGGCTAAGCGGCTTTCGATTCTGCCATCGCCCGTCCGAACATCAGGTCGCCGCGCATCGTTGCGACGGGTGCCTGGCTGCGGATCAGTTCGAGATACCAGAGTGCGTCGCGGGTATCTCCGACGAGAACCGCCCCGGTCAACGCACCCTCCCTCAGCACGAGCTTGCGATACACGCCGCGCCGGGGATCATTGAGGACGACGACGTCGCTGTCGTTCGTCGCGAGAAAGTCTCCGGCCGAAAACACGCCGACACCGGAAACCTTGAGATTGGTGGCAACAACGCTGCCGGAGTAGTCCGCCTTGCGGCCGGCGAGATGTTCGGCCAGCACCGCCGCCTGCTCGTAGGCTGGCTCGACCAGGCCGTAGCATGCGCCGCGATGCTCGGCGCACTCGCCGATCGCGTGGATGCCGGCGATGTCGCTTTCCATGCGATCGTTGACGACGATGCCGCGGTTGACGGGAATGCCGGCATCTTTCGCCAATGCGGCGTTCGGACGGATGCCTGCCGCGAAAACCACTGCATCGGCAGCGATGGTTCGACCGTCCGCCAGCTCTATACCAGTGACCACGTCATCGCCGAGAATGCGCGCGGTCGAGGCGTTCAGCATCACTGAAACACCTTTGCGCTCGACCTGCCCCTTCAACAGCGCTGCGGCCCGATCATCGAGCTGCCGTTCCATCAAGCGGTCCATGAGATGGATCAGTGTCACTTTGGCCCCAGCCTTGGCGATGCCGTAGGCTGCTTCGAGGCCCAGCAGGCCGCCGCCAACCACGACCACCCGCTTCTTCTGCTGCGCAAGATCGATCAGCTGTTCGACATCGCGGCTGTCGCGGAACGTATGAACGCCGGACAGGTCCGCTCCCGGAACGTTCAGCCGCAGCGCCGTCGAGCCGGTCGCAAACACGAGCCGCGAATAGCCAACAGCGGCGCCGTTCGCGAGCGTGACTTCTCGCTTGGCGGTATCCACGGTTGTGGCTGCACAGCCATAACGCACGGTGACGCCACGATCGCGCCACCATGCGGAAGGCTTCAACTCGATGTCCTTTGACGTGGTTTCGCCGGCCAGCACCGACGATAGAAGGACGCGGTTGTACGCGAGCCGCGGCTCGTCACCGATCACGGCAATCGCGTGACGGCCGAGCGCACGCTTGGCGAGTTCCTCGACCAGCCGCGCAGCGGCCATGCCGTTGCCGATGATGACGAGTGGTTCGCTCATTCCCGTCGTCCTCAGGCGGCTTCCACGAACCGGTGACGCTCGTACAGGAACTCCAGCACGCGCTGGCGGCACTTCAGGTAGATCGCGTTCGATGCCAGCTCGAGCCGCTTGCGTGGCCGCGCCAGCGGAACGTCAAGCACCTCGCCGATGCGCGCGCTCGGGCCGTTGGTCATCATGACGATGCGATCCGAGAGCAGCACGGCCTCGTCCACGTCATGCGTGATCATCATGATGGTGTTGCCGAGCTTCTGATGCAGCGCCATCACCGAGTCCTGGAGGTGTGCCCGGGTTAACGCATCGAGCGCGCCGAACGGCTCGTCGAGCAGCAGGACCTTCGGCTCCATGGCCAGCGCGCGGGCGATGCCGACGCGCTGCTTCATGCCGCCAGAGATTTCCGACGGACGCTTGTCCTTGGCGTGCGTCATCTGGACGAGGTTGAGGTTGTACATGACCCACTCGTGGCGTTCCGCCCTGGTTTTGGTTCTGGCGAACACCTTGTCGACACCGAGCTTGACGTTGTCGTAGACCGTGAGCCACGGCAGCAGCGAGTGGTTCTGGAATACGACCGCCCGGTCGGGCCCCGGCGAATTCACCTCGCGGTTTTCAAGCAGCACGCCGCCCTGCGTCGCGGTCGTGAGGCCGGCGACGATGGCGAGCCACGACAGACCGATGCCGATGCGCAGGCCCGTGAAGATGTAAGGCGCCGCCGACGGGATCATGATCTTCCAGAAAAACTCCAGATGATTGAGCCGTACCACCGCAGCGACGTTGCGGTAATCCTGCGGAATGTT
>JBEIPX010000172.1:0-6506 GCA_040376815.1 Bradyrhizobiaceae bacterium | reverse complement strand
GCCCGGATCGGCGATTCCCGGCGCGTTCGGCACTTCGCCGACGGCGGGAATGCCGAGCGCGCGCGCCACGATCGAGACGTGCGAATTGGCGGTGCCTTCTTCGAGCACGAGACCGCGCAGGCGCTTGCGGTCGTAGTCGAGCAATGCCGCTGGACCCATCGAACGCGCGATCAGGATGGCGTTGTCGGGCAACTGTTCGCGGGCCGGCGCGTGATCCTGGCCGACGAGCTGGCGCATCAGGCGATGGCCGAGATCTTCGAGATCGTGCAGGCGATCGCGCAGGTAGGGATCGGCCGCGCGCAGCATGCGGGCGCGGGTATCGGACTGCACGCGTTCGACCGCGGCTTCGGCGGTGAGGCCGGTCGCGACCGCCTCGTGCAGCTTGTGCGACCAGCCGTGGTCGTTGGCGAACATGCGATAGGCTTCGAGTACGTCGCGGTGCTCGCCGCCTTCCGCCACGTCGCCGCGTTCTAGCATGCGGTCGAGATCGGAGCGCAGTTTGGCCAGCGCCGTATCGAGGCGCTTGATTTCCTTCGGCAGGTCTTCGGCGATGTAGTTGGTGATGACGACGCGCGGTTCGTGCAGCACCACGTGGCCGAGCGCGATGCCGTCCGAGAGAATGGCGCCGGTCTTGTGGATCGAATGCCGCGCCGCGGGCTCCGCGCCCGGCTGTGCCAGCGCTGACAGCTCGCCCGAGGCGATCATCTCCGCGAGCACCATCGCGGTGGTCTGCAGCGCCTCGACCTCTTCCTCGACATAGGTGCGGTGGGCGCGGTTCTGCACCACCAGCACGCCGAGCGTGTTGCCGGCGCGCAGCACCGGCACGCCGAGGAAGGAGTGATAGATTTCTTCGCCGGTTTCCGGGCGATACGAATACGCGGGATGATTCTGCGCGTCGGAGAGGTTCAACGGCGCGCCTTCGCTGGCGACGAGGCCGACGAGGCCCTCGTGCGCGTTCAGCACCGTGCGGTGGACGGCGTCGCGGTTCAGACCTTCGGTGGCGTAGAGCTCGAGGGTATTGTCGACGCGCAGCACGTAGGTCGAGCAGACCTCTGCCACCATGTTGGCGGCGATCAGCACCACGATCTTGTCCAGCCGCTCCTGCGCGCTGACCGGTTCGGCCATGACTTCGCGGAGCCGTCTCAACAAGACGCGGGGGCCTCCCAGCGTGCTCCGCATCTGCCGATGTCCTCACCTGCTTCGCCGCCGCCACGGGCGAAAGCCGCGGCAACGCCAAATCAAAACAAAACCGTCAAATTTGCGGTTTTCCGCACCTTGTCCAAAGGCCGATCTTGCTCGTTCGGCCACCCGGAAAACGCTGGCGCGGTTCGCGGCCGGTCTCAGTCTCGCCTATACCGAATTGACGCTTGTTTTGCCAAGCAAAACCCCTGCCAACCGTGTGCAGCGCGGCAGGAGAACAGCAGGAGCACGGGATAAGTCCCGATCGTGTTCTCCGGGAGCCGGAATCGGCTGCCGGAGGGAGCGTGCTCTAGTCGCGATCGAGGCCGTAGAGCGTGTGCAGGGTGCGCACGGCCAGCTCGGTATAAGCCGTATCGATCAGCACTGAGAACTTGATCTCGGAGGTGCTGATGGCGCGGATGTTGATCTTGCGGTCCGCCAGCGCCTGGAACGCCTGCGCGGCGACGCCGGCATGGCTGCGCATGCCGCTGCCGATCACCGAAACCTTGGCGACGTCGGTCGCGGTGTCGATCCGCGCATAGCCGATCGTACCCTTCGCCTTCGTGATGGTGTCCTTCGCGCGGGCATAGTCGGCGGCCGGCACGGTGAAGGTCAGGTCGGTGGTCTTGCCGTCCTCCGACACGTTCTGAACGATCATGTCGACGTTGATGTTGGCCTCGGCGAGCGGGCCGAAGATCGCCGCCGCGACGCCGGGCTTGTCCTCGATCTGGCGAACCGAGATTTGCGCCTCGTCCTTCGAGAATGCGATTCCGGTGACAACCTGGCTTTCCACGATTTCCTCCTCGCTGCAGATCAGCGTGCCCGGCGGCGTGCCGTGCGGGTCGATATCCTCTGGCTTGTCGAAGCTCGAGCGCACGAAAATTGGCATGTTCTGAACCATGCCGAGTTCGACCGAGCGCACCTGCAAGACCTTCGCGCCCTGCGACGCGAGCTCCAGCATTTCCTCGAACGCGACCTTGTCCATCCGCTTCGCCTTGGGAACGACGCGCGGATCGGTGGTGTAGACGCCATCGACGTCCGTGTAGATATCGCAGCGGTCGGCGCGGATCGCAGCCGCGATCGCGACCGCCGAGGTGTCCGATCCGCCGCGGCCGAGCGTGGTGATGCGGCCGGTCGGCTGATAAAGGCCCTGGAAGCCTGCGATCACCGCGACTTCCTTGCGCTCCTTGAACCGCTTCAGCAGTTCGCTGCCGTCAATGCCGGTGATGCGGGCCGAGGCGTGAGCGTCGCTCGTCTGGATCGGAATCTGCCAGCCCTGCCACGAGCGGGCATTGATGCCGAGCGCCTGCAGCGCGATCGCCAGCAATCCCGAAGTGACCTGCTCACCGGAAGCGACCACGGCGTCATATTCGCGCGCGTCATGCATCGGCGAGGCGGCGCGGCACCATTCCACCAGCTCGTTGGTCTTGCCCGACATCGCCGAGACGACCACGGCCACGTCATGACCCGCATCCACCTCGCGTTTGACGTGGCGCGCGACGTTCTGGATGCGTTCGATGTTGGCGACAGACGTGCCGCCGAATTTCATGACGAGCCGGCCCATGACGCGAAGCGAAACCCTTGTAAATCCTGACAAACGGGATGAAACGTCCTCGCGGAACTAGGTGCAAGGACCGAGACGCGCGTATACATACTGGGGCGGGCCGGGGCAAGCGAGGCGGGTCTTTTCCGCCGGTTTGCGTTCTGCGAAACAGGCCACAGAAGAGGCGTTTAATGGGCCGCTATATCGACGATATTCTGCAACCGGGCGAGACGGTCATCTACTCAGCCAACGAGCACTGGATCGTCTTCTGGCAGGCGATCCTGGCGGCGATTGTGGCGGTCGTCGCGCTGATCGGTACCCGGCTCGTGGTCAACGAGGCCGTGACCCTGGTCGGGCTTGGGTTGGCCGCCATCATGGCGGCGGTGGCGCTGATCTATGGCGTACGCGCCTGGTTCCAGCGCTGGACCACTGAGACCTACATCACGAGCGAGCGGGTCGTGCACAAGCAGGGGTTCATCAAGCGGACCACGTTCGAGATGAACCTCGACAAGGTCGAGGGCGTCGACGTCAACCAGTCGGTCCTCGGCCGCATGCTGGATTATGGCGATGTCGTCATCCAGGGTGTCGGCGATGGCGAGAAGCCGGTGCGGATGATCGCGTCGCCGCTGCAGTTCCGAAACCATATTACCACCCGCGGCCGTCCCGCTTGACGGGAAACGCGGAAACAACAAGCATAGCGAGCATGACTGCCCAGTTTGCGTCTTCTTCATCAGCCTCCACCGTCGATCCCGCAGAGGTCGCGCGCTTCTCCAAATTGTCCGCGGAGTGGTGGGATCCCGCCGGCAAGATGGCGCCGCTGCACAAGATCAATCCGCTGCGCCTCGCCTACATTCGCGATGCCGCCTGCCGCAAGTTCGACCGCAGTGCCCGCAGCCTGAATTGTCTCGCCGGATTGCGCATCCTCGATATCGGATGCGGTGCCGGTCTGTTGTGCGAACCGCTGACCCGGCTCGGCGCACAGGTCATCGGCGTCGATCCGTCCGAGAGCAACATCGCGGCAGCGAAGGTGCATGCCGCGCGCTCCGAGCTTCTCATCGACTATCGCTGCACCACCATCGAGGAGATGAGCCGCCACGAGCGCTTCGACATCGTGCTGGCGATGGAAGTGGTCGAGCATGTCACCGACGTCGGCGCGTTCCTCGACCGTTGCGCGGCGATGACCAAGCCGTCGGGCTTCATGACGGTCTCGACCATCAACCGCACCTGGAAGAGCTTTGCGCTGGCGATCGTCGGCGCCGAGTACGTCCTGCGCTGGCTGCCGCGCGGCACCCATCAGTGGAGCAAGTTCGTCACGCCGGACGAGCTGGCACATCACCTCGAGCGCAATCGGTTCGGCGTCACCGATCAGGCCGGCGTGATCTACACGCCGTTCGCCGATCGCTGGAGCATCGCGGCCGATACGGACGTGAACTACATGCTGATCGCGGAATCTACCGCGGGCTGACGGCTCCGCCGCCCGGCGCAGCCCGCATATGCTCCGCGGGCCTTTCCGGTTTCGCTCGCGCTCTGCTATGGCCTGTCGATGATCTCGGTTGGCCTTCTCTGGATCCCATTCACGATTGCCGCTGCCTTCGGGCAGGTGATCCGCAACGCGACGCAGCGCCAGCTGACTGGGCCGCTCGGCACGCTCGGCGCGACCAACGTCCGCTTCCTGTTCGGCTTTCCGTTCTCGCTGGTGTTTCTTGCCGTGGTTCTGATGGCAACCGGCGACAAGCTGCAATGGCCGGTGGCGGCGTTCTGGCCGTGGCTCCTGCTCGGCGCGCTGAGCCAGATCGCAGCGACCGGTCTGATGCTGGCGGCGATGGCGGATCGCTCTTTCGTCGTCACCACGGCCTATCTGAAGACCGAGGCGATCCAGACCGCGATCTTCGGCTTCGTGTTTCTCGGCGACACGCTGAATGCGCTGAAGGTGCTGGCGATCGTCATCGCCACCATCGGCGTCGTCATCACGGCGCTGCGCCCCGGTGGCGCCAAGGATTTCGCGGGTCTCAAGCCGACCTTGCTGGGGCTGATCGCGGCGTCGTTCTTCGCGCTGTCGGCGGTGGGCTTCCGCGGTGCGATCATCATCGTGCCGGACGTCACGTTCGTCACCGCGGCGTCGCTGACGCTGGTGATCGGGCTGTTCGTGCAAACCCTGGTGCTGTCGCTCTATCTGGTGTTCCGCGCACCGCATATTCTCACGGCGATCCTGAAGTTGTGGCGGCCGTCGCTGTTCGCCGGCTTCACCGGTGCGGCTGCGTCGCAGTTCTGGTTTCTCGCGTTCGCGCTGACCGCGGCCGCGAACGTGCGCACGCTGGCGCTGGTCGAGGTGCTGTTCGCGCAGGCCATCTCGTACTTCAGCTTCAAGCAGACGCCATCGGCGCGCGAAGCGTTGGGGATCGTGCTGATCGTGGTTGGCGTCGGGCTTTTGATCGCTGTGTAGCGATGAAGTCTTAGTTCCGGTCGTCCGGCAGCACGGGTAGCGGCATCACGTCGATGCCTTCATCGGACAGGGCCTTCGCTTCGTCCGCCGACGCTTCGCCATAAATGGCGCGATGCTCGGTGTCGCCATAGTGCATCTTGCGCGCCTCGGTCGGGAAGCGATTGCCAACGTTGTCGGCATTCTTCGTCACATGATCGCGCAGCTCTTTCAGCTTGGCGCGAAGCTCGCGCTCCTGCGTCATCATCAGGGGCGCCGGCGACGCATCTTCGCTGACCACAGGCACTGGCGGCGAGGCTTCGCTTCTGTCTCGGCCCTTCTTCGTGATTTGCGGCGCCATGATCGCCTTTTCGATCCTGGTCGAATCGCAGATCGGGCAGCTGACGAGCTTGCGTTTGACCTGGGTGTCATACGCGGACGAACTCTGAAACCAGCTCTCGAACGCGTGGTCGCGTTCGCATTTCAGAGTGTAGCGGATCATGCCGATCCCCTGACCAGATGCAGATGGTCGGGCTCGGTCTTGCCGTCATAAATGGTGAAGCGGCGCCCGTGCTGGAGCGATGGAATGCTGGCGCGCACGGTTTGAACCTTGCTCGGATCGATGTCGGCGATGATCACGCCCGGCTCGGTGCCGGCTTCCGCCAGCACGACGCCCCACGGGTCGATGATGATCGAGTGACCATAGCTTTCGCGGCCGCTCTCATGCTTGCCGGCTTGCGCGGCGGCAAACACGAATGCGCCGTTCTCGATGGCGCGGCAGCGCAGCAGGATGCTCCAGTGCGCTTCGCCGGTCGGCTTGGTGAAGGCCGACGGCATGGTGAGGAACGACGCGCCGCTCTCGGCGAGCGCGCGATAGAGCGCCGGAAAGCGCATGTCGTAGCAGATGGTGACGCCGATCTTGCCCCACGGGGTGTCGGCGACCGGCGCGACTTCGCCCGGCTGGTAGCGTGCGGACTCGCGATAGGTTTCGCCGTTCGCGAGCTGCACGTCGAACATATGGATCTTGTCGTAGCGCGCGACGATCTCGCCCGCGGGATCGATCAGGAAGCCGCGGTTCGCCGCACGCTCCGCCGTCAGCCGGATCGCAAGCGAACCGATGTGAAGGTAGATGCCGAGTTCTTTCGCCAGAGCGCGATAGGCGGCGAGCGACTTGTCGTTCGCTTCCTCCTCGATGACGCTGAACAGCTGCTGGCCATTGGCCGCGAGCACGTTGGTCATCTCGGGGGTCTGCACATACTGCGCGCCCTTAGCCGCGGCCTCGCGGATCAGGTCTGTGCCCTGCTTGAGGCTGGCCTCGGGCGTGAGGAAGGTGCGCATCTGCACCATCGCCGCCTTGAACGTCGG
>JBEIPX010000254.1:0-5123 GCA_040376815.1 Bradyrhizobiaceae bacterium | reverse complement strand
GGTCGTGAAGGTCGATCGCGTCGAGTGGATCACCATGCCCGACGCGCAGACGGCGGTGATGCATTCCGATCTGCGCGTCCTAGACCCAACCATGACGACCGCCTACATCACGCGCGATCATGGCTACATGATCTACGACACGCTGCTGGCGATGGACTCGAGCTTCAAGGTCCAGCCGCAGATGGCGAGCTGGAAAGTCTCCGACGACAAGCTGACCTACACCTTCACGCTGCGCGACGGTCTGAAGTGGCACGACGGTGCGCCGGTCACGGCGGAAGACTGCGTCGCGTCGTTGCAACGATGGGGCAAGGCCGACGGCATGGGCCAGAAGCTGATGGATTTCGTCGCATCGATCACCGCGACCGATCCGAAGACCATCACGCTGAAGCTGAAGGAGCCATACGGCCTCGTGCTCGAGTCGATCGGCAAGCCATCGTCGATCGTGCCGTTCATGATGCCGAAGCGTATGGCCGAAACGCCGCACACCAAGGCGATCACGGAGCACATCGGCTCCGGCCCCTTCAAGTTCCTCCAGGGCGAGTTTCAGCCTGGCGTGAAGGCGGTGTACGAGAAGAACAAGGACTACGTGGCGCGCGCCGAACCGCCGAGCTGGAACTCGGGCGGCAAGGTCGTGAAGGTCGATCGCGTCGAGTGGATCACCATGCCCGACGCGCAGACGGCGGTGAACGCGTTGCAGTCCGGCGACATCGACTTCATGGAGAACCCGTCGTTCGACCTGCTGCCGATCCTGAAGGCCAACAAGGAGATCGTTGTCCAGACGCTGAGCCCGCTCGGCTTCCAGACCATCGGCCGGATGAACTTCCTGCATCCGCCGTTCGACAACGTGAAGGTCCGCCGCGCGGCGTTCCTGGCGATGAACCAGAAGGACGTGCTCGACGCGCTGGTCGGCAATCCCGACTATTACAAGCTCTGCGGCGCGGTCTTCGGCTGCGGTACGCCGCTCGCCACGGAAGTCGGCGCGGATACGCTGATCAAGAAGTCGGGCATGGAAGCCGCCAAGAAGGCGCTTGCCGAGTCCGGCTATGACGGAACGCCGGTTGTCGTGATGGCGCCCGGTGACGTGGTGACGCTGAAGGCGCAACCGATCGTCGGGGCGCAGCTCCTTCGCGATGCCGGTTTCAAGGTCGAGGTGCAGGCCACCGACTGGCAGACCGTCGTCACGCGCCGCGCCAGCCAGAAGCCGGTCAAGGAAGGCGGCTGGAACATGTTCTTCACCAACTGGGCCGGTCCGGACATCATGAATCCGGTCGCGCATGCGACGCTGAACAGCAAGGGCAAGACCGGCGGCTGGTTCGGCTGGCCGGACGATCCGGAGATGGAGAAGATGCGTGATGCCTACGCACGCTCGACCGATCTGGAGGAGCAGAAGAAGATCGCCGCGCAAATTCAGGCGCGGGTGTTCGACCAGGTGATCTATCTCCCGCTCGGCCAGTACACCTCGCCCAGCGCCTGGCGCAAGGAAATCACCGGTGTCGTCGATGGTCCGGCAACGCCTGTGTTCTGGAACGTCGAGAAGAAGTAAGTCGCAGATGTGAAAAAGGGCCGCATGGCAAACGCCGTGCGGCCCTTTTTTGTTTTTCACGTTCCTTTGGACAGTTGCTTTCTGCGCTACGTCCGGCTTTCGAGCTTAGATGGATTGCTTCGGCCCTTCGGGCCTCGCAATGACAAGGGGACAGTTGCATCGCTCTGTCGTCATTGCGAGGAGCGCGCTTGCGCGACGAAGCAATCCAGTCGATTCAACGCGGCGCTTCGAACAAACCTAAGCCGTCGCGGCAACCTTCTTCACCCACACCTTGTTGTCGTGGAATGGCGCGCCACCGTGCGGGGCGACGGCTTCCGAGCCGGTGAGGGTGTTGATGCCGCCGCCGCCGATATGGTTTTTGTTCGGATGAATCGACTCGGCGATCAGCACGCCGTGGCGCACGCCGTCGAAGATCCTCACGGTCAGCTTCGTCTCGCCGCGCCGGTTGCCGAGCAGGACGATGTCGCCATCGGCAACGTCGAGCTTCGCCGCGTCCGCCGGATGCATCATGACCGAGGGCGCGCCTTCGCGCGCCAGCGATGACGACGTCTCGGCGAACGTCGAGTTGAGGAAGCTGCGGGACGGGCTGGTCGCGAGGCGGAACGGATGCTCCTCGTCGGCGTTCTCGATCACCGCCCAGTGATCGGGCAGCGACGGCATGTCCGCGATCGGCCCGAGGTTGAGCGTATTGGCTCCCGGCACCTGCGCCCAGTCGGCCTTGAAGTGAAACTTGCCGTCCTTGTGCGCGAAGCCGTCGAGATAGTGCGACTTGCGGAAATCCGGCTGGATGTCGCGCCACAGATCGGCTTCGAGCGCTTCGATGTCGCCATGGCCGCTGAGCTTCAGCGTCGCGTCGATCATCTCGCGCGCGCTCATGTGGAAGGTTGGATGCGTAATGCCGAGGCGGTCGGCGAGACCTTTCATCACGTCCTGGTTCGAGCGGCACTCGCCGGGCGGATCGATCAGCTTGGCGCCGACGGAAATGTGCTGGTGGCCGCCGCCGTAGTAGAGGTCGTCGTGCTCCATGAACATCGTCGCCGGCAGCACGATATCGGCCATCATCGCGGTTTCGGTCATGAACTGCTCATGCACGGCGACGAACAGATCTTCACGCGCGAAGCCCTGACGCACCAGCAGTTGTTCCGGAGCGACGTTCACCGGGTTGGTGTTCTGGATGATCATCGCCTTCACGGGCGGGCCGCCTTGCAGCGCTGTGGCATCGCCGGTGAGGATGCGGCCGATCGCGGATTGATCGAGCTGGCGGATGCTCTTGTCCACCTCGTCGAGCGTTTCGATCAGGTTGTGATTGAAGCCCCAGATGCCGGCGTTGTTGAAGAACGCGCCGCCGCCTTCGTGTTGCCAGGCGCCGGTCACGGCCGGCACGCAGAGCGCCGCATGCATCTGCGCCGCGCCGTTGCGGCTGCGGGTGAAGCCGTAGCCGAGGCGGAAGAACGAGCGCGGCGTCTCGCCGACGATCTTTGCGAACGCCTCGATCTCGGCGACCGGCACGCCGCAGATCGCCGACGCCCATTCCGGCGTGCGCGTCTTCAGGTGCGCTTCCAGTTCATCCGGGCAGTCGGTGTATTTCGCCATGTACGCGCGGTCGGCATAGCCGTCGCGGAACAGCACATGCGTGACGCCGCACGCGAACGCGCCGTCGGTGCCGGGGCGGACGACGATCTTGATGTCCGCCTGCTTCATCGTGTCGTTTTCGTAGATATCGACCACGGCGATCTTGGCGCCGCGTTCCTTGCGGGCGCGGGTGGCGTGCGTCATCACGTTGACCTGCGTCGACACCGGATTGGTGCCCCAGATCACGACGAGATCGGACTTCGCCATCTCGCGCGGATCGGCGCCCGCCACCTTGCCGGTGCCGGCGGCGAAACCGGCGCGGGCGATGGTCGCGCAGATGGTGCTGTAGAAGCGCGAGTACTTCTTCGCATGCGCCAGCCGGTTGACGCTGAAGCGCATCACCAGGCCCATGGTGCCGGCATAGTAATAGGGCCAGACCGACTGAGCGCCGAACTCGCGTTCAGCGGCGTTGAAACGCTCGGCGATTTCGTCGAGCGCTTCATCCCAGGTGATTTGCTTGAACTGGCCGGAGCCCTTCGGACCGGTGCGCTTCAGCGGCACCATCAGCCGGTCGGGATGATGAACGCGTTCGGCGTAACGGGCGACCTTCGCGCAGACGACGCCGGCGGTGTAGGTCTGCTGCTTCGAGCCGCGGACCCGGCCGATGGTCGTGTTATCGATGATGTCGATATCGAGCGCACAAGCCGAGGGGCAATCGTGCGGGCAGGTCGAATGGCCGACCCGGATGTTGGCGCGCTGGTTCATGCTGCAGGAATAGCATCAATCGCCCGATCTGAGAACGGCTCTAAAGACGGAACGGGCATGTTCCGGCGAGGGGTGGGTGGTCCTTATCCTCGTGATCGCCGGGCTTCGCCGGCCATTCGCGCTAAGACCCACCGTATCGGCCGGCTAGCGCTTCATCCGCGTGACGGTGATGCCGTCCCGTGCGGTCATCGTCCCGTTCGGCTGGAGCGTGTAGTCCGTGCTGTACATGCCATTGTTGTAGCTCAGGACGTTTCCGTTGCAGGTCCATGTGCCCTGGACGCAGGCGGGGTTGTCCCGGCATTCAGCTTGTCCGTTGGCTTTCAGGATCGCCGTATTCTTGATGCCGCCGATGCCGTTGTGCTGCCACGTCCCGACGAACTTCTTGGCGCAACTGGATGGTGGTGCCGCGTATACGGCAGCCGGCAGCGAAAGCAGAAAACCAGAAATCAGGAGACTTCGAAATGCGCTGTGCATGATTGACTCCTGGAACAATCTTCACTTGCTCACGAAAAAGAAATCCTCGCGGCCCGGCAACGAACCATAGGTGTAGGGCTCCTGCCGGCCGGCGGTTGCTTCCATCACGTCGTCGCGCACCAGCCGGAACAGTTTGTTGATTTCCACGCCGGGCGTCGCAAGCCGTTGAACGATGGCCACGGCAAACGGCGAGTTGTCGCCTTCGCCATCCAGCGCAACCTGTCCGTTCTTCGCCGCATAAACGACAAGCGTCGCTCCGGTTACTTTGACTTCGGCCAAGCCGCGCCCGGTGGACCGCGATGCAATCTGAGCGCCGCCCGTGGCTCGCGCTATCGCTTCCGTAGCGTTGGTCTTACGGGGTTGAAAGGGATTGTCGCGGCAGGCGTCGAGGATCACCAGTTTCAACTTTTTCGCACTGTCTACGGCCGCCAAAACTTGATCAAGCGGTACGGCTTCGAACTGAATATCGCGGTCAACGGCAAGTTTTGCGTCAACGGGCACAAGATAGTTCGTGCCGCCAACTTCCATGCCATGGCCCGCATAGTACACGACGGCCCAATCAGCTTTCTCGGCCTCGTTAGCGAAGGTGCGCAATGCGTTAATCAACTGCTCGCGCGTTGCATCGTTGGTTAGCGATACAGTCTCGAACCCGATATTGCGCAACGACTTTGCCATTGCGTCAGCGTCGTTTTTTGGATTGCGTAGCGCGGATACAGTTGAGTAAGTCGAGTTTCCGGCAACGAGTGCGACGCGGCGGTCGCTTCCCTCC
>JBEIPX010000448.1:0-2929 GCA_040376815.1 Bradyrhizobiaceae bacterium | reverse complement strand
GACGATGGCGTCGGCTTGCTGGTGAAAGCCGATCCGCGCTCGACCGGCCTCGGCCAGCGTATCGTCAGCGCCATGGCGGCAAAAATCGACGCGACGCTCGAACGCGACCCGGCGCACGCGGGGACGCGGATTGTGATACGCTTTCCTCTTGTTCATGTGCCCGAAGTCAAGCAGGCAGCCAGCGCCGGCTAACGTCATTAGGGCATTCCCGAAAGAGCCCATTGATGTCCATTCCCGCTCCGCTTCTGCCTGTCTTGCTCCTGATTGCCTCCAACGTCTTCATGACGTTCGCCTGGTATGGCCACCTCAAGTTCAAGGAGCAGCCGCTCTGGATCGTCGTGCTGGCGAGCTGGGGCATCGCGCTGATCGAGTATTGCCTCGCGGTCCCGGCTAACCGCTACGGGAGCGCCATTTATTCGGGCGCCGAATTGAAGACCATGCAGGAGGTCATCACGCTCGGCGTGTTCGCCGTGTTCTCGATGACCTATCTGGGCGAGCGCTTCACACTCAATCACCTGATCGGCTTTTTGCTGATCGCGCTCGGCGCGTTTTTCGTGTTCAAGGGGCCGTTCCGCTAACCACAAACCGCGGGGTCGCGATCGGCGTCCTCACCTGCTAAAACGCCATCATGAGTTCGCGCGACTCCACATCGTCCGAGATCACGCCCGACGTGCTGCTGCGCGCCTACGCCTGCGGCATCTTTCCGATGGCCGAAAACGCGCAAGACCCCTCGCTGTTCTGGGTCGAGCCTGAGATCCGCGGCATCATTCCGCTCCAGGGCTTTCGCCTCGCATCGCGGCTCGCACGCACCGTGCGGTCGGATCGCTTTTCGGTGACGGTCGATACCGCCTTCGATCGTGTGATTTCCGAGTGCGCCGCGCCGCAGCCCGACCGCGAAGACACCTGGATCAACCGGCGCATCCGCGAGCTTTACGGCGCGTTGCATCGCATGGGCCATTGCCACAGCGTCGAGGTCTGGGAGGATGGCGCGCTCACCGGCGGGCTCTACGGCGTCAGCCTTGGCCGCGCGTTCTTCGGCGAGAGCATGTTCCACCGCGCGCGTGATGCTTCGAAGGTCGCGCTGGTGCATCTTGTGGCGCGGCTCGTCGCCGGTGGCTACGTACTGCTCGATACCCAGTATGTCACGGATCATTTGCGGACGTTCGGCGCAGTCGAAGTGCCGCGACTGCGCTATCGCCGGATGCTCGATGTCGCGATCCAGGGTCACGGCAATTTCGCTGCGCTGCCGCTCGATCGTCCGGTCAGCGGCGCAGAGGCGCTCGGCGTGCTCCGCGCCGAGGACGCGTAGACGGAAGGCAGCAACCCGCGACGTCTATCTATTTGAGCATGATCTGAGCCGGAAACCGGTACCCATCCCGGATCAAGTCCGGGACAGGCTTTTTCGGGATCATGCTCTAGCCGCCGCGAAAGATCTTGTTGAGTTCGCCGCCGGAGATACCACCGGCGAAGCCGTTGAGCGTCCCCTGCTCGGCCAGTTCCTTCGCGGCCTCGAACATCTTCGCGTAGGCCAGACGTGCCGGCGCACCGCCGATGCTGATCCGGCGCACGCCGAGCTCGGCCATCTCGGCCACGGTAAAGCCCGGACCATGCAACAGCACGTTTACAGGCTTCGGCGCCACCGCCTTCACCACCGCGATGATGTCTTCCTTGGTGCGCAGGCCCGGCGCGTAGAGACAGTCGGCACCCGCCTCCGCATAGGCGACCAGCCGCTCGATCGTCTCTTTCAAATCCGGCTTGCCGACGAAAAACCCTTCAGAGCGTCCGACCAGCATCACTGATCGATCCTCGCTATCGATGCCTTTGCGTGCGGCCTTGATGCGCTCGACCGCAACCTCGCGCGGATGGAGCGGCTGCTCCTTGTTGCCGGTTGAGTCCTCGATCGACAACGCAGCTATACCCGCACGAACCGCGCTGGCGCAGTTCTTCGCCACGCCGTCCGGCGTCGCCGAGAAGCCGCCCTCGAAATCGGCGTTCACTGGCAGGTTGCTGGCGTCGCACAGATCCTTGAGATGCGCCACGACCTGCTCGACCGTCACGCTGTTGTCAGGCTGTGCAATCGACCACGCAAAGCCGGCGCTGCTCGAGGCTAGTGCTTTGAAGCCGAGATGTTCGAGCAGCTTCGCGCTTCCGACATCCCACGGATTTGGAAGAACGAAGCAGCCGCTCTCATGCAGCTTGCGGAATTGCGCGCGTTTTTCGGTCGCCGGCACGGCCATGATCTGTTGCTCCACGGTTCTTGTTTGTGGGGCGCATCACGGCACGGCAGTCCGGACCGGGTCAATAACCTGCACGGTAACATTCGTCAGGAAGTGTCAGCAGTCGCGCACGCGCTGAGATTGGCAGAAACAGCGCAAATGTCACCGAAACAACGGGAAGCCGAAGCCCTGTTGTTGCTGCTGTTGTTGCTGTTGCGGCTGCACCTGCTGCTGACGCGGCTGTGGCGCTGGCTGTTGCACCTGACCTTGCGCGGGTGGACGCGGCTGCCGCTTCTGCGCCTGCGGCGGGGGTGGCGGCTTCGGCAGTTCGGGCGGCGCGGTGCTGACCGTCTGCAACGCGCCTTTGCAGTCCGTCAGCCAGATGTCGTAGATCGAATGCTCGACACCATGCAGGCCCGGGCTCGCGGCAAACATCCAGCCGGAGAAAATCCGCTTCACCTCGCCTTGCAGAGTGATCTCCTCGACCTCGACGAAGGCGTCCGTGTTGGCGGCCTCCGTCGCCGGACGCGTGTAGCAGGCGCGCGGCTTCACGCGTAGTGCGCCGAACTGGACGGTCTCGCCCATCTCGGCGTCGAACGAGATGATGCGGCCGGTGATCCTGTCCAACCCGGAGAAAACGGCCTGCTTGTTGACGACCTTCGGCGCGGGCGGCTCGGTCACGACGTCGTCGCCCGGCTGCAATGTTGCGGGCG
>JBEIPX010000588.1:0-1592 GCA_040376815.1 Bradyrhizobiaceae bacterium | reverse complement strand
GATCGGAGGCGAGACCGCGGAGATGCCGGGCCTCTACAAGGACGGCGACTACGATCTCGCAGGCTTCGCCGTCGGCGCAGCCGAGCGCGGCACGCTTCTGCCGCGGCCGGACATCGCGGCGGGCGATGCGGTAATCGGCCTCGCCTCATCCGGCGTCCACTCGAACGGTTTCTCGCTGGTTCGCAAGATCGTCGAACACACGGGCCTCGGCTTCGATGCGCAGGCGCCGTTCGCCCCGGTGATGACGCTCGGCGGCGCGCTGCTGACCCCGACCCGCCTCTACGTGAAGTCGTGCCTGCGTGCGATCCGAGAAACCGGCGCCGTGAAAGGCCTTGCCCACATCACCGGCGGCGGCTTCACCGACAACATCCCGCGCGTGCTGCCGAAGACGCTCGGCGTGCGCATCGATCTGACCCGGGTGCCGGTGCTGCCCGTCTTCAAGTGGCTCGCGGCCAAAGGCGGCGTCGCCGAACTCGAAATGCTGCGCACGTTCAACTGCGGCATCGGAATGATCGCCGTCGTCAAACCGGATGCGGTCGCTCAGGTGATCGAGGTGCTCAAGGAAAGCGGCGAAACGGCCGTGCATCTTGGCGAAGTGATCGAAGCCAAGGGTGATGAGCGCGTCGTCTATGACGGCCACCTCGATCTGACGCAGTGATCTCATGACGCGCCTGCGCCTCGGCTTCCTGGCCTCGCACGGCGGCACCAGCATGCGCAGCATCGTCAAAGCGATCGACAGTGGCGAACTCGCCGCCGAAGCCTGCGTGCTGATCTGCAACAATGCCGACGCGCCGGCGCTGGCCTTCGCGCGCGGGCGCGGACTGCCGGCGCATCATATCAGCGCGAAATCCGCCGGCGGCGAGGACGCAGCGGATGCGGCACTCCGCGAGACGTTCCGCAACGCGGGTTGCAACTGGATTGTGATGTCCGGCTACATGCGCAAGCTCGGACCGAAAACGCTGAAAGCGTTCGAGGGGCGGATCCTCAATATCCATCCGGCCCTGCTGCCGAAGTTCGGCGGCCAGGGCATGTACGGCCGCCGCGTGCATGATGCCGTGATCGCGTCCGGTGAGACGATGAGCGGCATCACCATTCATCTCGTCGACGGTGAGTACGATCATGGCGCTGTCATCGCGCAGCGCGAAGTTCCCGTCCTGCCCGGCGATACCGCCGAAGATCTGGAGCGGCGTGTCGCCGCCGCCGAGCCGCCGTTCTTCGTCGATGTGCTCAAAGACATCGCAGCCAAAATCTCCGCCTGAAAGCTGCGTAAACGGGTGTGGCTCCACCACCACACGGCCCGTCAATGCGGCGCACGGCCCGCCTGCGATCGTTGACCCCGCATCTGAATTCGGGACAATTCCCGCATGTTCTTTCGCATTTGAACTGAAAGCACTGCACCGGATGCCGGCATCGCGCACCACACCCCTTGTACGCCGGCGCCTTTGCACCCGACTGATCAGCGCGGGAGCGTGCGCGTTGTGCGTCGCTTCCGGCGTCTCGCACGCCCCATTCGTACCTCCGCCCCCGCCGCCGCCAACACCAACCCCTCCCACGCCAACGCCGGTGTTTCCGCAATTGACGGACATGAACAG
>JBEIPX010000459.1:0-2834 GCA_040376815.1 Bradyrhizobiaceae bacterium | reverse complement strand
CATGCAGCCTGACGCGGTCAGTGCAACCAGAACAATCGCTAGAAAAGCGCGGGGCGCCCGCATGACCGATTCCCGAAAAACGTTGGATCGGATTAAGGGCTGTTATGGTTAACAAAGGATAACCGGCGGTCGTTTCGCGGGGTCCCGGGGGCGCCAAATTGACCACCCGAAGCTGCAGCAGTACCGCCTATCTGAAGTCCCTGCACCATATGCGGCGAGTTCGAACCAGAGACTTCAGATAGAAAGCGATACTGGAATCGTATTTTGCTAGTACCCCCGACTTTCCGAAGTTCGTGAAGGGTGAGTGCTGAAATGGTTCACGAACTTCGGAAAGTGGGTACTAGTTAACCGGCCAGCAACCATAACCGGCTTTACTGCAGGTTGTCCCGTATCTGATGGGTAGCGTGGTTGGGAGTGTGCAATGCGTCTCGAGTTCTGGCGTCGCCGCAAGGCGGATAAGTCTGGCGAAGCCGCTCCTACGCCTGCTGCGATGTCCGTCGCCGCACCTGCCCCACAGCTAAAGCCAGCTCCGGCAGCTCAATCCGCACCTGCTCCGGTTTTCGAGAGCGGCGATCTCGATCTGCGCGCCATCTGGGCACTCCTGCTCAAGAAGAAGTTCTGGATCATCGGGCCGACGCTGGCCGCGCTCGTGCTCTCGATCTTCGTCGTCAATGCCATCACACCGCGCTACAAGTCGGAAGCGCGCATCCTGATCGACGGCCGGGAGAACGTCTTCCTGCGCCCGAATGGTGAACGCGCGGAAGAGCGCACGGTACTCGATGCCGAAGCGGTGACGAGCCAGGTACAACTCTTGCTGTCGCGCGAAGTCGCACGCGCGGTAATCAAGAAGAACAACCTCGAGAAGCTGCCCGAATTCGATCCGGTGCTGCGTGGCATTTCGCCGGTGCGCTCGCTGCTGTCGCTGTTCGGTTTCGCGCGCGATCCGTTCCGGATGACGCCCGAAGAGCGGGTGCTCGACGCGTATTTCGAGCGCCTGCAGGCGTTCGCGGTCGACAAGTCGCGGGTGATGGTGATCGAATTCCAGTCGCGCGATCCCGATCTGGCGACACGCGTCGCCAATTCGATCGCCGACGAGTATCTGACCCTCCAGCAGAGCGCCCGCCAGAGCCAGGCGCGTTCGGCTTCGCAATGGCTGTCGGGCGAGATCGACAGTCTGCGCAGCAAGGTGGCGGACGCCGAGGCGAAGGCGGAAGATTTCCGCTCGAAGTCGAGCCTGTTCATCGGCACCAACAACACCACGCTGTCGAATCAGCAGCTTGGTGAACTCAACACCCAGCTCAACACGGCGCGGGCGCTGAAGTCCGACGCGGAATCGAAGTCGCGCCTGATCCGCGAGCTGTTGCAGAGCGGACGGCCGATCGAGGCCTCCGAGGTGCTCAATTCGGAACTCGTGCGGCGCTTGTCCGAGCAGCGCGTGACGCTGCGAGCGCAACTGGCCGAACAGTCGTCGACGCTGCTCGATGGTCATCCGCGCATCAAGGAAATCAGGGCGCAAATTGCCGATCTCGATCGGCAGATTCGCGAGGAAGCGGGCAAGCTGTCGCGTTCGTTCGAGAGCGACGCCAAGATTGCCGGCGGCCGGGTCGATGGTCTCACTGCCAACCTCGAGCAATTGAAGCGGCAGGCGACGTCGACCAACGGTCAGGATGTGCAGCTGCGGGCACTGGAGCGCGAAGCAAAGGCGCAGCGCGACCTGCTTGAATCGTATCTGGCGAAATTCCGCGAGGCCAATGCCCGCGAGAACATCGACACCGCGCCCGCCGACGGCCGCATCATCTCGCGGGCGATCGTGTCGAACACGCCGGCCTATCCGAAGAAGCTGCCGATCGTGCTGATCGCGACGCTGGCGACACTGATGCTGACGTCCGGATACTTCGCAACCGGCGAGCTGCTGCGCATGACCGCTCCGCGTCTCGCCGCGTCGCGGCCCGTTCCGCAGCCCGTCCTGCAACAGCAGCTGCGTGACACGCATCCGCAGCTTGCTGTGGCGGTTCCTGAAATCGAACAGCTTGCGGCTGAACTGCGCAGCGCCAATGGTGCGCAGAAGATCGTCATGCTCGGAGCCGGGCAGAGCGATGGCATCACGCTGACGTCGCTGACGCTGGCGCGGCTGCTTGCCCGCACCGCCAAGGTTGTGCTGATCGATCTGTCACCGGCATCGCCGACGCTGAACGCAGTGTCGACCGATCCGGCGGCGCCCGGCATCTCCGACCTCGCGGGCGGCGAGGCTTCGTTCGCGCAAGTCATCACCAAGGACCGCTTGTCTGGGCTGCATCTGATCAGCGCCGGCCGCACCGCGGCCGACCGCGGCCGGATGGCGTCGCCGCGGATCGGCATGGCGGTCGATGCGCTGATGCAGGTTTACGATCACGTGCTGATCGATGCCGGCATGGCAAGCGATGTTCCGGCGCAGCTTCTGACCGCGCGTGCGCGCGCTATCGTCGTTCCGGCGGCAGCCACCGATGCGCCATTCCGTACAGCCTATTGCGATCAGCTGCGGGCCATCGGCTTCGGGCAGGTCACCATGCTGAGCCGCCCGCCTGAGGCGGACGACAGTGCGCCGCGCGTTGTCGCGGCGTAGCGTTCCGAACAGCTAACTCAGCGATGAATGGCGCTGCGCACGGCGCCGGCGACCTTCATCAGGCCGGCGTTCTGCTTGACGAAGCGTTTGGCGTTGGCAAGCGCCGATAGCGCCAGCGCCGCCATGCGGCCCTTGGCCGTGACCGGGATGAAGCTGTCGAAGATCGGTTCGTCGTTCTTGTAGAACAGCAACTTGTATTCGTCCGAGCCGATGCCGAGATCGAGCGACGTAT
>JBEIPX010000191.1:0-6185 GCA_040376815.1 Bradyrhizobiaceae bacterium | reverse complement strand
TGACATTACGCATGTGCCTTATCGCGGCGCAGCGCCAGCCATGACCGACCTGATCGCGGGGCGCATCGATGTCATGTTCGATACCCTGACGGTGTCCGCATCGCAGCTGCGCGGCGGATCGATCCGGGCGCTCGGCATCACCTCGCGCGAGCGCGCGGCGAGCTTCCCCGATGTTCCTCCTGTCGGCGACACCGTGAAGGGCTATGAAGTGAACACCTGGTTCGGCCTGCTGGCTCCGAAGGGCACGCCGGCTGACATCGTGGCAAAGGCTTCGAAGGACGTGGCGGAGGCGTTGCGCGATGCGAGCGTGGCCAAGCGCCTCGGCGAACTCGGAGCACGGGGCGTGGGATCGACGCCGGAAGCCATGGGCAAGGCCATGCAGGATGAGGCCGCTCTCTGGGAGCCGATCATCACCGCCGCCAACATCAAGGTGGAGTGAGGCCAACCGGAATTGCTCAATGTCGAGTAGTTAGCAAACGGCGCGCCTGATTAGCGATTAGCATGACATCCGCAATTCAGCGGGAGCCTTGCATGTCGCGACAGCCTTTGATCTTGGGAAAGCCGTTCGAGAAGACCGTTGTCTTCTCGCTCGGCGTAGTGTCATCCGGACGAATTCTGCATACCGCAGGCATCACGGCGCGGGATGCCAACGGCGATGTCGTCGGTGCGGGCGACATGCGGGCGCAGGTCGAACAGTGCTTCAGCAATTTGAAGGACGTGCTAGATGCGGCGCGCGCGACCTTCGGGGATGTGATCAAGTACACGATCTATACCACTGATATCGCGCTGTTCGATCAGGCCACGCGCGATATTCGGTTTTCCTATTTCGTCGACCGGCCGGCTTCGACCTTGATCGAGATCAGCAAACTGATCGATCCGCGTATGCTGGTGGAGATCGAGGCGATCGTCAGCCTCGGTGAGGCATGACGATGGCGACCGCCGTCTCGCCGCGGCCGCTTGCGGAGTTCCTCGACACGGAGGCCGCGCAACTGGCATCGGCCTGTACCCGCTGCGGCAAGTGCGTCGAAGTGTGCCCGGTCGTTCCGTTCGGGCCGATGGCGTCGATCGAACCGGAGCAGGTGGTCGCGCCGGTCGCCAACTATCTCGGTGGCGGCGAGCGCATGCCCGAGGCGTCGGCGGCGTGGATGAATGCCTGCAACGGATGCGGAGAGTGCATTCCCGCGTGCCCCGAGGAAATCAACCCGCGCAAGATGCTGATGCTTGCGGCGGCGAAGGAATCGCAAAACGTCTCGAAGACGCCCGAGCTGTTCCGCAGGATGTCGCGGGCCATCAAGATCATGGTGGCGATGCAACTCGTGCCGCAGGAATTTGCGAAGCTTTTCGTGCCGGCGCAGCGGCGCAAGGCCGACATGGTGTTCTACCTCGGCTGCAATGCGTTGCGCACGCCGCATCTCCTGTTCAACACCATGGCCGTGCTCGATGCGCTCGATACGGATTATGCGGTGGTCGGCGGCCCGTCCTCATGCTGCGGCGTCATCAGCACCAAATGGGAGGGATCGACGGCGACCGGGCAGCGCATCACCAACAACACCATCTCCAACTTCGAGGGGTTTGCGCCGGAGAAGGTGCTGAACTGGTGCCCCACCTGTCAGCTGCATCTCGGCGAGACGCTGGAGGGTTATCGTGAGACGTCGTTCTCGTTCGATCACGTCACCGCCTATCTCACCTCGCGGATGGAAGACGTACAAAGGCTGATCGTGCGGCCGGTGCCGCGACGCGCGGTTCTTCACATTCATGCCGGCTGCATCGATATCGGGCGCGCCGTTGAACGGCTCTTGCGATCCGTTCCAGGACTTGACCTCGCCGATACGGTGGTGGAATCCGGCTACACCTGCGGTGGTTCGGGGTGCAGCAAGTCGCCGCAGCTTGCCGCGCGCGAGCACGCGGAGTTGCTCGATCGGGTTCGCGAGACGGGCTCCGACACGCTGATCACGCTTTATCACGGCTGCCACGCCATTTTTTCGGCGGCGGAGAAGCAGGGAGGCTTCGAGGTTCTCAACTTCACCGACGTGCTGGTCGCGGCGATCGGCGGCGTGCCGCATCAGGACATGCTCAAGAAGTACGTGCTGCTCGACGACTGGGACATGATCGTCAACGAGGCGCAGCCTTACCTGAAAGCCAACGGAATCGAGATCGATGACGATTGGCTCAAGCGCCACGGACCGGATATCCTTGCGTCCGCCGAATTCAGGGGAGGGCTCGATTGTCTCGGCACCGGCGCGGCACCAAGCCGTCATCGGCGATGACGCGCGCGACGGTCTCACCATCGGTGCGCCGCGCGGAGGATGGCCTGTCGCCGAAGTGGACTTTGGCGATGTCCGGCCTGTCGCCCGCCCAGCGCCAGCACATCCGCGGCTGTCTGCGCACCGTCACGCTGCCGCCGCGTGCGATCCTGTTCCGGCAAGGAGCGCCGAGCGATACTCTCGTCCTGATCGAGGATGGCCGCGTTCGCCTTTTGCAGACGCAGCGCAACGGCGAGCAGTTCACCTTCGGCGTGTTCGTCGCCGGCACCATTCTCGGTCTGGCGGCATTGGTGCTCGACCGGCCGCGCATTCTCACGGCGGAGGCGATCGACCAGGTCACGGTGTCGCTGATGTCGCGAAGCGACTATATTGCCTGCACGCGCACGATCCCCGGATTTCTCGACAATACCACGCGGCTGCTCGCGTTGCTGTCGGTCGAGAACATCGAGCGTAGCGGTCCGCTTGCGACCGAGGATGCCTGGGTTCGGCTCGGCAGCATCTTGATTTCGCTCGGCCGCAGCGATAGCCGCGCGCCATGTCCGACGATCACAGGACTGACACAGGAAGATCTGGCCAGGATGGTCGGCGTCAGCCGCACGTGGGTTGGCACGGCGCTCGCCGAGTTCGAACGGCGGCGGCTGATCTCCAAGCGGCGCGGCCAGATCACGATCGAACATCCCGGCAAGCTGGCGGCGTTTATCTCCGGCAGCGGCCGCGCATCGCGGCCGTGAGCTGAATATCAATCTTCAGAGGATCATCCATGACCGTCTATGTCATCGCGAACGTGAAATTCACGAAGGAGGAACTCTATCGCCGCTATCAGTCGCGCTTCGCCGACGTGTTCAAGCAGTTCAAGGGCAAGCTGCTCGCAGCCGACGAGAATCCGACGGTCGTTGACGGCACGTTCGCTCATGACAAAGTGGTCGTGATGCAGTTTCCGGACGAGGCGGAGGCGGGGCGCTTCCTCAACTCGCCGGTCTATCAGGAGATATCCAAAGACCGTATCGCCGGTGCGGAAACGCTGGCGGTGATGGTGAAGGGATTACCAGTACCGCTCGTCGGCAACGGTTAGTGCGCAGCGCAGAACAGCGTATTCCGCCATTTTTCCAAGAACGGACGGCGGGGTTGCGGCTTCCGCCGTCGTCACGGCTCCGGCGGACTTGCTCTGCGGCTTTGCTTAGGCGAACGCTTGGGTAACCCTGCTCTTGGATGAGGAGGTTGTCACGATTTCATATCCGACGCGCGGAAAGTGGACCCTTACTGTCCCTATACCGTCTGCTGATCGCTCGATGGTGACGTGGCGCCCGCTCATTGCAACGATCGTGCCTTCAACAGGTACCTTTCCGTAATCGTCTGCGACGATCTCGACCTCGCGGCCCATTCGGCGATCAGGCTGTTGTTCCCAGGATGGAGAATAGATTTGCCCATCGCTTTTTGCGGCCACTGCCGTCGCCAAGGCATCGTCATCACCGATAGAGCTGTACTTGCCGTGACCGAACGCCTTCATGCGGTCAGCCCAATCCGCAACTGCGGGGTAGTTTGATAAGAATTCAATTTGTGCCGGAGGTACTCTTAGCCACCAGACATTGTGATAGGCCGAGAAATCGCCAAATGCAGGTTTGTCGCCGCCGATAAAATTCGACTCTGCTGAAAGAAGCCCCTCGAGCGCATCCATATAGAACCGCAGATGGTCCCAGGAGGATGCATTCAGCTTGCTAAAGCGTTCAGCATCGTAAACCGGATGCATGAACGGAATCCGGTCAGATCTGAATTGGTCAACAGAGACCTGCCCATCGAACACGCCATCAACGTCCTCAGCACTCCGGAAGCGGACTGGACCGACCAGCGCAAACACCCGCGGCTCGGCCCAATGGCTGATGAGCTGAGAGAGCGTTTCGTTCTGCTTGGATTTGAGCGAGGATTCGGGCTTCAGATCGTCGATAACCTCTGCGATTAGGCGCGTGTCGCAGATGAAGTCCGCCCCGAGCTGTAGAACTGGTGTTCGGCGAAAACCGCCAAGCACACGCGCGAGATTGGAACGCGGTGGAGTGACGGGAATCTCACACGAACGCCATACGAGATTCTTGTATCCGAACAGAAGCCGGATTTTTTCGGCATACGGCGATCCCCAGTAGTGATGCAGTATCGGCTCTTGCATGGATTGGTCCTCAAAAAATAGGCACCCGATGTGCCCACACCTTCATGTGTGCCATCTACGTCGCCGCCACCGTGGCTCTAATCAGTGAGTCCTGAGTCTGTCGCTATTGAGCGACGTAACCGCCATCGACCGCCAGCGACTGGCCAGTAATGAACGATGCTTCGCCCGAGAGCAGGAAAGCCGTAGCGGCTGCGACTTCGTCGGGTTCTGCGATGCGGCCCGCCGGAATCGTGCTGAGCACATGGTCCTGCACACCCGGCATTGTGAACCAGCGTTCGACCATGTGAGTGCGCGTAGCGACCGGGCATACCGCGTTGATCCGAACACCTTGCTTCACATACTCCAGTGCCGCAGCCTTCGTGAGCCCAATCAGACCGTGCTTGGATGCGACATAGGCTGCTTGACCCGCACCGCCCACAATTCCACTGACGGATGATACATTGACGATAGCGCCTCCACCTCGGGTCAGCATCGCCGGAATCTGATGCTTCATGCAGTTGAAAACGCCTGTCAGATTAGTGGCGATGATCTTGTTGAAAACTGCTTCATCCTCGTCAGCAGTGAGTTTACCCGCGCTACCCATACCTGCGTTGTTGACCGCAAGGTCAAGCCCGCCGCACGTATTGACCACATGAGCGACCAATGCCTGACAGTCTTTCGAATCGGACGTGTCCGCACGGAAGAACGATACGTTCTTCCCCATTCTCTCTGCCGCAGCTACACCTTCAGTTTCCCGTCGAGCGGCGATGACGACCCGCGCGCCTTGTGCAGCTAATGTCGATGCGATGGCGGCACCGATCCCAGCGCTGCCGCCCGTTACCAATGCCACCCTGCTTTCAAATTTCCCCACGTCGATGCTTCCCCATTTAACTTAACGATCTGCCGCTTTCGCTGCGATCTCATGCGGGAGCAGGAATAACGACTGGCGCGTTTCCGGCCACCCGATTTCCGACAATAACGATCTTGTTCTGAACCCCGCCGCCTGCCAACGACAGTCACGCTTCCACCGCAAACCATCGCACCAGCTTGGGCGACGACCAGCCGATTTGCACGCCTTCCAGCAGCCAGTTGCCGGCGTGCTCGGCGAGAAACGCGATGCGCTGGGTTTGCCCGATGTCGAGCAGCAGCGTGTCGATCCAGTACGGCTTCCAGCCATCGTCGAGACGGTCGAGCAGGCGGGCGTGATGGCCGTGCAGCCGCAGTGCGATCGGCGTCGGCGAGCGGTTGATGACCGTCAGCATCACCACACGGCCGCGTTTCGCCTTGAAGACCGGCGCTGATGTCAGCGCAAAGCTGGCCGGTGTAACCCAATCCGCTTGCGGCGCGGCGCCGAAAGCGAGTTCGGCGCGCACAGCGTTCTGAAATCGCAATTCGGCCGGCAGGCCATTGGAGGGAAGCGCGTTGGCTAGCGGCAGCGGTGCAGGGCGAGCGGCCGCGCCTTCGATCGTGATTTTTGCAATCGCGACCGGCGGGCCGCCGCCGAACAGCTTGATCGATGCCGATGAGCCGCTCGGCATCGCCGCATCGATGATGACATCGGCACGTGCACCAGGCGCGAGCACGAGCTGACCGTCGCGGGCCGGAAACGGCTCCGACGGTTGGCTGTCGATGGCGATCACGCGCACGTCGGCGCCGTCGATCTTCAAGCCCACGACGGATCGTGCGCAGCCGTTGACGACGCGCAGCCGCAACCGTTCGTTCGGACGCAGTTTGATGTCCTGCGAGGTTGCGCCGTTCGCGGTGAACAGCGTGACGGCGTCTTT
>JBEIPX010000562.1:0-1871 GCA_040376815.1 Bradyrhizobiaceae bacterium | reverse complement strand
TTCTCCGCCCCAGCGCTGCCCGCGCCGCCTCGTGATCGCTGAACGGCAGCACCGTGTCGCCGACGATCTGTCCGGTTTCGTGCCCTTTGCCCGCAATAAGAAGCGCATCGCCGGCCTGCAGGCCATCGACCGCGACTTTAATCGCTTCGGCGCGATCGCCGATTTCCTTCGCACCGCGCGCGGCTGCCAGGATCGCGGCACGAATGCTGGCCGGGTCTTCGCTGCGTGGATTGTCGTCGGTGACGATGACGCGATCCGCGCCTTGCGCCGCGATCTCGCCCATCAGCGACCGCTTGCCCGCGTCGCGATCACCGCCGGCGCCGAACACGACGACGAGGTTGCGCTTCGCATAGGGCCGCAAGGCCTCGAGCGCCTTCGCCAGCGCATCGGGCTTGTGCGCGTAATCGACGAACACCGGCGCACCGTTGCGTTCGCCGACGAATTCAAGCCGCCCCGGCGCCCCTTCGAGCTGTTCGAGCGCCGCGAATACTTTTGCCGCGTCGCCGCCGGTCGCGATCACTAATCCGGCCGCTACGAGCGCGTTCTCGATCTGGAATTCGCCGACCAGCGGCAGGCGCACGTTGTAATCCTTGCCGCCGTGCTTGAGCTTCAACACCTGCGCGAAGCCGTCAACCTGCGCATCGCTGAGACGAATGCCGTCGCCGGTGCGGCCGACGGTCATCAGCTTCAGTCCACGTTTGCGCGCGGTCTCGCACACGGCCTCGGAATGCTCGTGATCGGCGGCGACCACCGCCGCGCCGCCATTGATGATGAGATCGCTGAACAGCCGCAGCTTCGCGCCGAGATAATGCTCGACGGTCGGGTGATAATCCATGTGATCGCGCGAGAGATTGGTGAAGCCGCCGGCGGCAACGCGCACGCCATCGAGGCGATGCTGGTCGAGGCCGTGCGACGAGGCTTCGAGCGCGAGGTGCGTGACACCTTCGTCCGCGAGTTCGGCGAGCGAACGATGCAGCGCGATCGGGTCCGGCGTCGTCAGCGAGCCGTAGACCGTGCGCTTCGGTGCAACGATGCCGATGGTGCCGAGGCTCGCGGACGCGTGCCCGAGCCGTTCCCATATCTGCCGCAGGAAGGCCGCGACCGAGGTTTTGCCGCTGGTGCCGGTGACGGCCGCGATCGTCGCCGGTTGCTTCGCGAAGAACGCGGCGGATGCGAGCGCCAGTGCGCGGCGCGGATTGGCGACTGCGACCACGGGCACACGCGATGACGCCGCGTGATCGGCAACGACAGCCACCGCGCCCTTCTCGATCGCCTGCGCGATGAATTTCGATCCGTCGGTCTGGCTGCCGGCCAGCGCAAAGAACACGTCACCCGGCTTCACCGCGCGGCTGTCGGTGGCGAGTCCCGTCACCGCAATGGCGGACGCTGCCCCGTCGAGGGTCACGTCGGCGCTGAGCAAGTCGCGAAGTCTCATGGTGGTCCGGTTCGGCCCGGTGTTGGCTGAGATCAGCGCTTACCGGCTTATTCCAGATGCTGCAAGAATAAGGCGGTCGGACGGCGGCAGGTCGAAGCGCGGCTCGATGCCGAGCAAGGGCGCGATGCGCTCGATCACCTTGCCGCCGGTCGGAACAGCGTTCCAGCCGGAGGTGATGAAGCCGTGGGTTTCCGGCAGCCCTTTCGGCTCGTCGAGCATGATCAGCAGCTGAAACTTCGGGTTGTCCGACGGGAAAATGGCGGTGAATGAGTTCAGCACCTGCTTCTTGGAGTAGCGGCCATTGACGACCTTCTCCGAGGTGCCGGTCTTGCCGCCGACGTAGTAGCCGAGAATGTCAGCCTTGCGCGCGGTGCCCTTCTCCGCGTTCAGCCGCATCAGGTAGCGCATCTTGTCGCTGGTATCCGTCTTCACGACC
>JBEIPX010000162.1:0-6849 GCA_040376815.1 Bradyrhizobiaceae bacterium | reverse complement strand
CGGCCGAACACGGTCATCATCAGGGTCGACTTGCCGGCGCCGTTGGCGCCGATCAGCGCCACGATCTCGCGCGGCTTGATGTCGATGTCGACGCCTTTCAGCGCCACGATCTTGCCGTAGGCGGCCTGAACGCCGCGAATGGCGAGGAGGGGCACGGTCATGGGATGTCCCCCTCCATCACCGCGATCGCTTCCTCCTCGTCGGCGCCGAGATAGGCGGCGATCACCTTCGGATCGTTGCGCACATGATGCGGCGAGCCGTCGGCGATCTTGACGCCGTAGTCGAGCACGATGACGTGGTCGGAAATCTCCATCACCACCGACATGTCGTGCTCGATCAGCAGCACCGACGCGCCGCTGTTGTCGCGGATCGAGAGCAGGAGATCGTTGAGTTCGCCGCTCTCGCGTGCGTTCAATCCGGCGGCGGGCTCGTCGAGACAGAGCAGCGCGGGCTCGGTGCACATGGCGCGCGCGATCTCTAGCCGCCGCTGGTCGCCGTAGGGCAGGTTGCCGGCCGCTTCGTCGGCGCGATCGAGCAGTTTGACGCGGTCGAGCCAGTAGCGCGCGAGATCGATCGCCTTGTTCTCGGCCGCGCGCCAGCTCGGCGCGCCGATCAGCCCGAGGAACGTCAGGCCGGACGCGCGCATCAGCGCGTTGTGCTGCGCGACCATCAGGTTTTCCAGCGCCGTCAGTCCGGGGAACAGGCGGATGTTCTGGAACGTGCGCGCGACTTTGGCGACCTTGCAGATGCGGAAGTCGTTCAGCGTTTGCAGGACGTAACTGCGTCCGTCCGCGTGCGTGAGCCGGATGTCGCCGCTGGTCGGCCGGTAGAAGCCGGTGATGCAGTTGAAGACGGTGGTCTTGCCGGCGCCGTTCGGGCCGATCAGCGCCGTGATCTGGCCGCGCTTCGCCGCGAACGACAGGTCGTTGATGGCGAGGATGCCGCCGAAGCGCATGGTGAGGCCGGTGACGTTGAGGATGTCGCCGCTCGCCTGCGGGCTGGTGGCCGCCGCGGTCATGCGCGGCCCTCGCGCGTGAGGTCGGCGGAGATTTCCGTGCGGTGATGCAGGAATACCGTCGCTTCGCGATGGCCGACGAGTCCGCGCGGACGCCAGATCATCAGCCCGACCATGGCGAGGCCGAACACCAGCATGCGGTACTGCTCGAAGTCACGGAACAGCTCGAAGCCGCCGATCATGACGAGCGCCGCCATCGCGACGCCGAGTTGCGAGCCCATGCCGCCGAGCACGACGATCGCCAGCACCAGCGCCGACTCGTGGAACGTGAACGACTCCGGACTGATGAAGCCCTGCCGCGTGGCGAAGAACGAACCGGCGAACCCGCCGAACATGGCGCCAACCGCGAATGCGGTCAGCTTGGTCGTGGTGATGTTGATGCCGAGCGCGCGGCAGGCGACCTCGTCCTCGCGCATCGCTTCCCACGCGCGGCCGATCGGCAGGCGGCGCAGGCGGATGGTCACCCAGTTGGTCAGCAGCGCCAGCGCGAGGATCAGATAGAACAGGAAGACGATGCGGTGGGTCGGCGAGAACTCGAGGCCGAACCGCGCAGCGAAGCCGTCGTCCGCCGCGGTCATCGGAATGCCGAAGAACGAGGGACGCGGAATGCCGGTGATGCCGTTCGGGCCGCCGGTCAGACTCTGCCAGTTGATCAGCACGAGGCGGATGATCTCGCCGAACGCGAGCGTGACGATGGCGAGGTAGTCGCCCTTGAGCCGCAGCACCGGGAAGCCGAGCAGCACGCCGCAGAAGGCGGCGAGAATTCCGGCAAGCGGCAGGCAGATCCAGAACGAGAAGCCGAAGGTCGTGGCCAGCAGCGCGTAGGAGTACGCGCCGACCGCGTAGAACGCGACATAACCGAGGTCGAGCAGGCCGGCGAGGCCGACGACGACGTTCAATCCCCATCCGAGCATCACATACGTCAGCACCAGGATGCCGAGGTCGAGAATGTAGCGCTCGTTGTAGAAGATGATCGGGAAGACCAGCGTGAAGGCGAGCAGCGCCGGCGGCAGGAAGCGTTGCACGACCTTCAGCGCGCCACGGGTCTGGTCCGGAATCAAGCGGCCGGTATCGAACGGGCCGACCCAGCTTCGCAGCAGTTCGAGAATGAGGCTGCCGGCGAAGACCGCCGCGACGAGCCCGGCGAGTTCGGTGAAGCGCGTCCAGTAGATCAGCTGGCCGGCCGGGCCGGCTTCGGTGCGCACGCCGACCATCAGCGAAAATAAAATCAGCGCGACCAGCGCGCTGAGGAACGATTTTTTGAGAGCGAAGCCGATGCTGCCCGGTGTGGCGGCGCCGATCGTGGCCGTGGCTGTTTTGGGGGCGGTGGCCACGGCGATCCGTCAGACTTTTTCGACTTCCGGACGGCCGAGCAGGCCGGTCGGAAGGAAAATCAGGACGACGATCAGGATCGAGAACGCGGCGACGTCCTTGTACTCGACCGAGAAATAGGCCGACCACATGGTCTCGATCAGTCCGATCAGGAGGCCGCCGAGCATCGCGCCGGGCAGCGAGCCGATGCCGCCGAGCACCGCGGCGGTAAACGCCTTGATGCCGGCGACGAAGCCCATGAAGAAATCGACGAGGCCGTAATAGAGCAGGTACATCAGGCCGGCGACGGCGGCGAGCGCGGCGCCGATGATGAACGTCATCGAGATCGTGCGGTCGACGTCGACGCCGAGCAGGGACGCCATGGTCTGATCCTGCTCGCAGGCGCGCATGTCGCGGCCGATGCGGGTCTGCGAGACGAGGTAGGTGAACAGCGCCAGCAGCACGAGGGTCGTGATCACGACCACGATCTGGATGTTGGAGAGCTGCACCACGAAACCGTCACGCTCGAACAGCGTGTAGCCGCCGGTGATGACCGGCGGCACCGGCTTGACGCGCGCGCCCTGCGTGACCTGCGCGAAATTCGTCAGCGCGAACGACATGCCGATCGCCGACAGCATCGGCGCGAGGCGGAAGGAATGCCGCAACGGCCGATAGGCGAGGCGTTCGACGGTCCAGCCGTAGAGCGCGGTCATCGCCATCGCCACCAGCAGCACCAGCAACAGGATCACCGGTACGGTGGTAAGGCCGATCGACACCAGGATCAGGAATGTGATGAGGGCAATGAAGCCGCCGATCATGAAGATGTCGCCGTGGGCGAAATTGATCATGCCGACGATGCCGTAGACCATCGTGTAGCCGATGGCGATCAGGCCATAGATCGATCCAAGGACGACGCCGTTGATTAGTTGCTGCGTGAAGTAGGCCATGAACCTGAATTGGACCGCCGAAGCTGGATTTGACGGCGCGCCCAAAACCGAGCGTTAGCCCGGCGGCCGGAGCGACGTGTCGATCGTTCAGATTGTTAACAGCGGGAACAGGGCCCATCAACACGGCGCGGTGCGACATCTACTACAACCTGTGGGCAGAATACCCAATGCTCCCCGCCGCAGCGATGACACGACATCGCCCGCCAATCATCACGTTCGCCACGTTGTTCCCGCGCAACCAAAGGGACGCGGGCACGTTGGTCTGGCGTAGGAAATCCAGCAAGGAGGTTCCCGTGAACCAGCAGAATCCGAACCCGAGCCAGAAACCCGGTCAGCAACAGCAGGGCGACGGGCAAAAGCCCGGCCAGCAGCAGCAGGATCCGGGTCAGAAGCCCGGCCAGCAGCAGCCCCAGCGCTAGGTTCCTGCCGCGCCCAGAGCGCACGGAAAATCCCGCCAAACGGCGGGATTTTTCGTGCGTGAGGAAAGCCTGTTGAAAACTGCGGGTTCCCAGCAGGGGAATTAAGGTAAACAAATGGTTTCGATTGCCGCTCGCATTTGACGGGCGTTACCTCCGGCCATGTATTTCGGCCCGTATAGCGGGCCGACCATGGTTAGAGGGAGCGCGTCATGCTCGGCGGGCGGCGGATCGGAACCTACAACGGCTTGCTGCTGGCGGCGTACTTCATTCCGGCGTGGATGATCGGCGCCTGGCGCATCTGGGAATCGCCCATTCGCGGCCTCTACGATCGCACGCACATCGCCTCCGCCATCTTCGTCAGCGACCATCTTCATCTCTCGCCGCTCGCGACCGTGCGCTTTGCGTGGCTGCTGGCGCTGGCGAAGGCGACAGTCGTCATTTCCCTGATGGTGTTTGTCGCGCTCTCCGCGCGCAAGGCATGGCGCGACCAGGGTAACGGCGAGGAAGCGCTTTCGATCGCGCTGACGCTCGGCACGCTGGTCAGCTTCGCGGCGATGGTGCTGGCATCGCAGGTCGGCGAGGTCCAGGCCCTGCGCCTGCACGCGACCGAGAGCATGATGCTGCTCGGCGGCGTGATCGTGCTGCTGGCGCAACCGCAAATGCGTGCGGCGGCGCCGGCTGAGGCGACACGCGCCGATGCAACGAGCAACGCGCCGTACGCTCAGCCGCTCAGCAGCCCGAGTTCCTGAACGATCGCGTTCGCTTCCTTCACCGCGTGATTGGCGGCGGGCACACCGCAGTAGATCGCCTGCTGCAGCAGAATTTCCTTGATGTCGTCCGGCGTGAACCCGCCCTCGGTCAGCGCGGCGCGCACGTGCAGCTGGAATTCGCCCCACTGGCCGAGCGCGACCATCGTGCCGATCACCAGAACGCGGCGCGTGCGGTCGTCGAGATGCGGCCGCTGCCAGATGTCACCCCACGCATAGCGTGAGATCAGGTCGAGAAAATCCGCATTGAACGCGTTGCGGTTGGCGGCGGACTTGTCCACCCATGCATTGCCGAGCACCTTGCGCCGCTTCGCCGTGCCCTGTGTGAGCCGCTGCTGATCGTCCATGTGTCCTCCTTTGCGTCATTGCGAGGAACCGAGTGAAGCGAGGCGACGAAGCAATCCAGCTCGGAATGCTGATCTGGATTGCTTCGTCGCTTTTGCTCCTCGCAATGACGCTGGTTGTTCTAGCGCTGCGTGAGAAAGCCGATCACCGCGTCGGTGAAGGCGTGCGGCTGCTCGACGTTCGAGATATGCGCCGCGTCAAGAATGGTGAGGCTGGCTTTCGGAATCTGGCTGCGGATGAACTCGCCGGCGGCGAGCGTCGTCGCAGGATCGTGGCGGCCCGCAATCACGAGCGTCGGATTGGTGATCGCCGGCAGCAGCGCGCGCTGGTCGAGCGTCTTCAATGCCTCGCAGCAGGCGAGGTAGCCTTCCTTCGGTGACGCAGCGAGCATCGCCTTCATCCGCTCGGTCGCGGCCGGTTCGCGCTCGCGGAAGTCGGCGGTGAGCCAGCCCTGAATCACGGTGTCGACGATCGACGGAAGCCCGCCCTCGGTGACGGCCTTGATGCGATTGATCCAGTTCGTCGGGTCCGGATAGTAGCAGGTGGTGTTGGCGAGAATGATCTTGCCGAGACGCTGCGGCGCCTTGGCGCCGAGCCATTGCCCGACCATGCCGCCCATCGACAGGCCGCACCAGTGCACCTTCTCGATGTTGAGATCGTCGAGGATCGCCAGCACGTCGCGGCCGAAGCGCTCCATCGAATAGGGGCCGGGCGCGACGGTGGATTTGCCGTGGCCGCGGCGGTCGTAACGGATGACGCGGAATTCCTTGGCGAGCGCTGCCATCTGCGGCTCCCACATGGCGAGCGTGCAGCCGAGCGAGTTCGACAGCATCAAGATCGGGCCGTTGTCGCGTCCGTCCACGGAGACGTTGAGCAGGCAGCCGTCGCCGGCATCGATCATGGGCATGTGTGGTTTCCTCGTAAGCGCTTTGCCTGTCGGGCTCTCAGGTCTTGATCTCAGGTCTTGCTGACGGCAGCGAGCAGGCGGTCGATCATCGCCTGCGCCGCGCCTTGATAGTTTTTCGGATCGAACAGCTTCGCCAGCGCGCCGCTGTCGAGATGCTTGCCGACGCGCGGGTCGTTCGCGAGCACGTCGCGCAGGTGCTGCTTGCTCTCGACCGCTGTGCGACTGGCGGCTTCGACGATGTGATGCGCCTCGCTCTTGCCGACGGAGGTCGCGAGCGCCATCGCAACCGCTTCCGCCATGATCAGGCCATGGGTCGTGTCGAGGTTGCGCTGCATGCGCGCGGTGTCGACTTCGAGGCCCTCGGCGATATCGACAACGGCAGCAAGTGCGCCGGAGGTGACCAGCATCAGCGTCGGCAGCGTCGGCCATTCCGCATGCCACGGACCGGCGCTGCGCTCATGATCCTGCATCTGCGCGGCGAAGATCGTGGCCGCGAGATTGGGCGCCATGGTCGCGGCGGCGATTGCGGACGCGGCAGCCACCGGATTGCGCTTGTGCGGCATGGTCGACGATCCGCCGCGGCCTTCGCCCGCCGGCTCGAACGCTTCGGCGGTGTCGGTCTGCATCAGGAGCGACACATCGCGCGCGATCTTCCCGCAGGTGCCGGTGAGAATCGCAAGCGCTGATGCCGCATCGGCGATGCGGTCGCGGTGCGTGTGCCACGGCGCGTCCGGCAGCGGCAGGCCGAGTTCGCTCGCGAGTTTTGCCGCGACCTGATCGCCCTTGTCGCCGAGCGCCGCCAGCGTTCCGGCGGCGCCACCGAATTGCAGCGCGAGGCCGTTGGAGCGGAGCGCCTTCAGGCGCCCGCGCGAACGGTGCAGCGCGCCGGCGTATTCGGCGAGCTTGAGCCCGAACGGCATCGGCAGCGCATGCTGAAGCCATGTGCGGGCAACTGTCGCGGTGGTGCGGTGTTTTTTCGCCAGCGCCGCGAAACCTGCGATGGCGCGGTCGAGATCGGAGAGCAGCGCGTCGATCGCGGCGCGCAGCATCAGCATCGTCGCGGTGTCGATCGCGTCCTGGCTGGTCGCGCCCCAATGGACGTAGCCGCTCGCGGCCTTGTCGGATTGCGCCACCTGCG
>JBEIPX010000320.1:0-4225 GCA_040376815.1 Bradyrhizobiaceae bacterium | reverse complement strand
AGGCGGCTGCCGCCTGCGGCTTCTCGCGGGTGATGATCTCCCGCGTCCGCGGCTCCATGTGGGTCCCCGAGGTCCTGCACATCGACGCCGGCGCCGACCCCGACGGCGGTGACCGCTTCCGCAGCTACGTCGAGCAGGTCGAGATCCCCCTCGCGCACATGCTCATGGAGACCGAGCTCGTCCGCCGGCGGATGCCGATGATCGTGGACGACCCGCCGAGCGACGACCGGACGTTCAAGGAGATCGTCGACGTCGCGCGCAGCCCCTCGTACGTCGCCGCGCCGATCCTCTCGACGCGCCGCGTCATCGGCTTCTTCCACGCCGACCGCTTCTCCCAGAACCGGCCGGTGACCGCCGAGGACCGCGACGCCCTCTGGCTGTTCACCGAGAACTTCGCCCTGCTCTTCGAACGCACGCGCCTGCGCCGCAGGATCCGTGTTGAATACGGTCGCACGCGCCATGTCGCCCTGTTGCAGGCGGACGCACTCACCATTCTTCAGATCGATCGCGGGAAAGAGGATCACGGCTTCCACTTCAGAAAGTTGGAAATCAGCGCCAGCCCAAGCTTCTGGCTCTTCTCCGGATGGAATTGCGTGCCGATGGCGGTGTCCCTCGCGACGATGGCGGTGACGGGTCCGCCGTAATCGGCGCGCGCCACCACATCCGCTTCGTTGGCCGGGTTGAGATGATACGAATGCACGAAATAAGCGTGGCGCCCCTTCTCGCCGAGCGGCAAGCGCTCCAGCACCGGATGCTCGCGCAGCGGTTCGAGCGTGTTCCAGCCCATGTGCGGGATCTTGAGGTTCTCGTCGCGGGGCACGATCTTCTCGACATCGCCGGAAATCCAGTCGAGACCGGGCGTCGTCACGTATTCCTTACCGCGTGTCGCCATCAGCTGCATGCCGACGCAGATGCCGAAGAACGGCCGCGCCTTGTCGCGCACCGCTTCCGTCATCGCCTGCACCATGCCGTCGAGCGAATCGAGGCCCTTGCGGCAATCGGCGAATGCCCCGACCCCGGGCAGCACCACGCGATCGGCGCGAAACACCACATCCGGATCGCGGGTGACGACGACCTTCTCGGGAGTCTCCATGCTGCGCGCGGCGCGTTCGAACGCCTTCGCCGCCGAGTGCAGGTTACCCGAACCGTAATCGATGATCACAACGCTCACCGCGGCGCTCCCGGCTGCGGAAACAATCCGATGATGTCATTCGCGCCGCTCGCTGTTTGCGGCTGATACGACGCCGGTGAAGAGGGTTGCTGCGGGCCGCGATCCGCCCAGGCCTGTGACGATGCGGGAGCCGGCGCAAGCTGCCCGGCATGACGATCGAAGAAACGCCGCTCGGCGGCTTCTTCATCATCGGCAACCACGACATCGAGCTGACGCCACTTGCGGCCCGAGAATTTGCGGCGGCGCAGACTCGCCGCTTCGAGCCCGATCAGGATCGCGAGGAGCGCGAACGCGATGAACGCCGCTCCCGAGCCGACGCCGAGCCGCGACAGGACGAATCCCATCGCCACAGTCAGCGCGATGTAGCCGATCAGCACCAGCCACAGCCGGTGATAGAGCATCCAGATCACCGGCGCGACCATCGCCCAAAAATAGAAGCCATCGCGCACGAACACATACTTGTCCGTGGTGGTGTCCATGGTGCGCGCGCCCTGCGCGGCAACGGGAGCGTGAACGGTATAGACCGGCATGATCGTGTCTCCGGTAACGGATCGGCGAAACTAACCGCCCAATTGACCCTTGGTCGACGGCACTTCGTTGGCCGCCCGCGGATCGATCGACGTGGCCGAGCGCAGCGCCCGCGCCAGACCTTTGAAGCAGGATTCGGCGATATGATGGCTGTTTTCGCCGTACAGCGTTTCGACATGCAAGGTGATACCCGCGTTCATGGCGAACGCGTTGAACCACTCGCGCACCAGTTCGGTATCGAACTCGCCGACCTTGTCGCGCGGAAACTCCACCTTGAACACCAGCACCGGCCGGCCGGAAATATCGATCACCACACGCGACAGCGTCTCGTCCATCGGCATGTGCACGCCGGCGTAGCGGATGATGCCCTTCATGTCGCCGAGCGCCTGCTTCACGGCCTGGCCGAGCGCGATGCCGACGTCTTCCGTGGTGTGGTGATGATCGACATGCAGGTCGCCATCGGCCTTCACGGTGATGTCGATGCGCGAGTGCCGCGCCAGAAGATCGAGCATATGGTCGAAGAAGCCGATGCCGGTCGAGACGTTCGAAACCCCGGTGCCGTCGAGATTGACGGTCACCGAAATATCGGTCTCTTTGGTCTTGCGCTTGATGGTGGCGGTGCGCATCGCACAGGCTCCGGAACGGTTCAAAAGTCGGCCTTCTCTTAACAGGCTGGCCTTGCCTTCGCTACCGCGAGATGGGTGTTTTCGCCACCCGAGCCGTAAATATGCTGACCGGATTTCGCTTCAATATCGGGCGATTGCGTCAGGGCCACCCAGTGCCTAGATCAGACGGATCAAGGGGTTTTCATGGACAACAATTCTTCTCTGGCCTGGCACGGCACGACCATCGTCACCGTCCGCAAGGGCGGCACGGTGGTGATCGGCGGTGATGGCCAGGTCTCGATCGGCCAGACCGTGATCAAGTCCAACGCCAAAAAGGTGCGCAAGCTCGGCAAGGGCGACGTGATCGGCGGCTTTGCCGGCGCCACCGCCGACGCCTTCACCCTGTTCGAGCGGCTGGAGAGCAAGCTGG
This sequence comes from Bradyrhizobiaceae bacterium, assembly GCA_040376815.1. Lineage (GTDB taxonomy): Bacteria > Pseudomonadota > Alphaproteobacteria > Rhizobiales > Xanthobacteraceae > SG-bin9. The sequence goes on along the minus strand of JBEIPX010000320.1, from coordinate 1,491 downwards.
AGCAGTACCCGGGGCAACTGACGCGCGCGGCGGTCGAACTCGCCAAGGACTGGCGCACCGACCGCTACCTGCGGCGGCTGGAAGCGATGATGATCGTCGCCGACAAGGAGGTCTCCCTCGTGCTGACCGGCACCGGCGACGTGCTGGAGCCGGAAGGCGGCGTGATGGCGATCGGCTCGGGCGGCAACTATGCGCTTGCGGCCGCCCGTGCGCTCGCGGATTCCGAGAAGGACGCGGAGACGATCGTACGCCGCGCGCTCGAGATCGCCGCCGACATCTGCGTCTACACCAACCGCAATGTTACCGTCGAAACGCTCACCGGATAATCGTAACCCGGATGAACCGCAATATTGATGCATGAGCGATGAGCAAGATCGATAACGTGAGCGGACAACACGCGGCACGCGGCTTCACGCACATGCACGGCCTGATCGCTGCCGCCGGACTGATCGTCCTGCAAGCCGCCCTGCTCTACGCCATGGGCCGGCTGCCGATCTGCGCCTGCGGCACCATCAAGCTGTGGCACGGCGTGGTGCTAAGTTCGGAGAACTCGCAGCACATCGCCGACTGGTACACGTTCTCGCACATCATCCACGGCTTCATCTTCTACGCGCTGACGCGTTTCCTGCTGCCGCGCGCGCCGTGGATGGTGCGGCTGCTGATCGCCATGGGCATCGAGATCGGCTGGGAGCTTGTCGAGAATTCGAGCTTCATCATCGACCGTTACCGCGCCGGTACGATCGCTCTCGATTATTTCGGCGATAGCATCCTGAATTCCGTGTCCGATACCTTCGCCATGATCGCAGGCTTCCTGCTGGCGAAAACCTTGCCGGTTGCAGCCACCGTTGCGCTCGCGCTGATCTTCGAGGTCGCCGTCGGACTGCACATCCGCGACAATCTGACCCTCAACGTCATCATGCTGCTCTACCCGCTTGACGCTATCAAACAATGGCAGGGCGGGCCGCCGATTATCTAAGCCGCTCGTCATCCTGAGGTGCGAGCCTGCACTTGCGGCGAGCCTCGAAGGATGACGGAATGCGGATCTCATTGTGGTTCTGAATCGCTTGCATAGACCTCAATCCAGCCTAGTTAGTAGCCCATGACCGACTTTTCTCCCCGTGAAATCGTTTCCGAACTCGACCGCTTCATCGTCGGCCAGGCCGACGCCAAGCGCGCGGTTGCCATCGCGTTGCGTAACCGCTGGCGGCGGCTGCAGCTCACCGGGCCACTGCGCGAGGAAGTGTTGCCGAAGAACATTCTGATGATCGGCCCGACTGGTGTCGGCAAGACCGAGATCGCGCGGCGGCTGGCGCGACTCGCCGGCGCCCCGTTCCTGAAGGTCGAAGCTACCAAGTTCACCGAGGTCGGTTATGTCGGCCGCGACGTCGAACAGATCATCCGCGACCTGATCGAGGTCGCGATCCTCCAGACGCGCGAACGCAAGCGCAAGGATGTACAGGCGCGCGCGCAGCTCGCCGCGGAAGAGCGCGT
>JBEIPX010000488.1:0-2592 GCA_040376815.1 Bradyrhizobiaceae bacterium | reverse complement strand
TCGATGATCATGGTGGCGAAGGGCAACCGCGCTCCGATGGTGCGCGACGCCTGCAAGAAGCACGGCGGCTTCTATCTCGGCTCGATCGGCGGCGTCGGTGCGAACCTCGCGCAGGACTGCATCAAGAAGGTCGAGGTCGTAGACTATCCCGAACTCGGGATGGAAGCGATCTGGCGCATCGAGGTCGTCGACTTCCCGTCGTTCATCATCGTCGACGACAAGGGCAACGACTTCTTCAAGGAATTGAATCTGGGCTGAACCAAACCGGAGCGCGGCAACACCAATCGCTTGAACCGATTGGAGTTTCGCTGTGTCCTGTTACCGTTCGCTTTTGTTATTCGCTCTGGCCGCCGCAGCGTTGGCGGTCACGACGCCTGCGCGCGCCGACTGCAAGTCGGACCTCGCCGCCGTCGACAAGAGCTTCACGGCAACGCTCGAACGCCTCGACGCCGCGGCGAAGGGGACGCAGGCTGAGAAGTGTGCGGCCTATCGCTCGCATGTCGCGATCATGACCAACGGCTACAACGTGTTCATGCGCTGCATGAGCGGCCACGAGCAGCGCGAAAACGCCGGCCAGATGGGCGTCTCGATCGCCGACTTCAACGAATTGATCAAACGGCGCTGCACGAAGTGATCCGCGCAGCGCCGGAGAGTTTAAGCGCGCGTGCCCTTGAACGGGAACGAACCCATCATGCCGAGGCCCATGTCGCCGGAGATGGCGTCGCCGTCGACCTTGCCGGTGAATTCCAGCGTCAGCGGCATCGGGCTCGTGATCGAAATCTTCCACGCCACGTTGTTGCCGTTGACGGTGCCGTCCTGAATTTCGCCGGTGTTGCCTTCGGCCGACTGCGTGCCTGTGAGAGTGCTGCCTGCGGCTTTCAGCGACAGCTTCGCCTGACGCTCGCCCATCGGCGTGCTCATGGTGATATTCCAGTTTCCATCGACAGACATCGGTTGCTCCAGCAGTTGGCGGGTTGAGTTTACGGACGTGACTTGAAAGGCGAGGGCGTCATGTCTTGTTCTTGCCAGACAGGACCGAGAACGACAACTGCAGCGCAGCTTCGGCGCGCGGGTCGTTTTTCTCCCACATCCCGTCGCTGATCAGCGACGCCGCGCCGTGCGCGATGCTCCAGGCAAAGGCGAGAACATCCGGATCGACGTGCGGGTCGGACTGCACGCCGGCGACCGCTGAGCGCAGTTGTTCGAAGGCGCTCGGCACAGGGGCGGCTCCGGCCTGCTGCTTGCAGTCGTTACAGGCTGCGCCGAAGCGGCTGAAGGCGAGGCGAAACAGCAGCGGTTCGGCGGAGGCGAAATCGATGTAGGCACGCGCGGCTGCCCGCAGCCGCTCGGCGCCCTTCAGTCTGGACGTCGCCTTGAAGGATCGCTTCGCCAGCAGCGTCAGCGCTTCGCCGGCGACGGCTGCGAGCAACTGATCCTTGTCGGCGAAGTGCTTGTAGACGGCGCCGGAGGTGACGCCGGCGTCGCGCGCGGCCTCGCGCAGGCTGAACTGATCGATGCCGCCACGCCGCACGCGCTCAAGCCCGACCTCGACCAGCGCGCTGCGCAGGTCGCCGTGGTGGTAGCTGTCTTTTTTCGCCTGGGTTTGTGCCCGCGCCATGTAATCGATGTTTACATTCGATCGGCGGGGCTGTAAAGTGAACACTGCTTACATCAATGCTGCGAGGAAACTGCCATGTCCCAGACCGGGCAAATCGCTGAAGAGAAACCGTACTGGCTCAAGGGCAACCTTGCGCCGGTGATGGAGGAAGTGACCACGTTCGATTTGCCGGTGGAGGGCGCGATCCCGCCCGAGCTCAACGGCCTTTATGCGCGCAACGGCGCGAACCCGAAGGAGGGGCATTCCGGCCACTGGTTCATGGGTGACGGCATGCTGCATGGCGTCTCGCTGAAGAACGGCAAGGCAGAATGGTATCGCAACCGCTGGGTCCGCACGCCGCGCTTCAATGGCGCGCCACGGTCCTCGCCGCTCGATATCCGTGCCAGCACCGCGAACACCAACGTTGTCTCGCATGCCGGGAAGATCATGGCGCTGGTCGAGAACGCGCTGCCGATGATCATGACCCGCGATCTCGAGACGGCCGGCTTCCATGACTACGGCGGCAAGCTCGCGACGGCGTTCACCGCGCACCCGAAAATCTGCCCGACCACCGGTGAGATGCACTTCTTCGGATACGGATTCATGCCGCCGTTCCTGACCTATCACGCGGTCGACGCGAACGGCGCGCTGATGTGCAGCATTCCGATCCCGACCAAAGCGTCGACCATGATGCACGACTTCGCGATGACCGCGGATCACGTCATCTTCATGGACCTGCCGGTGGTGTTCGATATGCAACTGGCGATGAAGGGCACCATGCCGTTCGCGTGGAACGAAGGCTACGGCGCCCGGCTTGGCATTCTCAAGCGCGGCGCGGGGATCGAGTCCTTGCGCTGGGTGGAGATCGAGCCGGGTTATGTCTTCCACGTCGCAAATGCGTTCGAGGAAGCGGACGGCACCATCGTCATCGATGTCGCCTGGTACAACGAACTGTGGCGCGGCGGGCCGTCGGCGACCACGTTCGACAAGGCGAC
>JBEIPX010000452.1:0-2876 GCA_040376815.1 Bradyrhizobiaceae bacterium | reverse complement strand
GACATTCGCACCGCAGCAAACGCAGTCACTTCAATTTCATCACGCTGACTCATCTCCGCCTCATTGACGGTTCAGACAGGGGCGCGATGCGGGAAGCCTTCGGGGACCGCGCATCGCGATCCGAGAACCGGTATCCATCCCGCACATCCGGAACAGTTTCGGACGAATTCGTGCCGCGCATGCCAACGGGTGCGCCAGTGATGGGAATGAGGGAGAAGTACATGACCAAAATGCCGCCGCACGCTTTCGATGCACAGTACGTCGCCACTTTGCGCGAGGTGCTCGACATCGCCGTCGAAAGTATCGATGAGGCGCATCGCACGCCTGCGACCAAGGCAGCCATGGCCGAAACGATCGTTCGCAATGCTGCCGAAGGCATCACCGACGCCGAAGAGCTGGTGATGGTTGCCGTGCGCGCCGGGGCCAAGCCCGCGCCGTAAACGTCCCTCTGCGCCTCTTCCCGGTTACGGGGAGAGGCCGCTCCAGAACTCAGAAAAATCAGAACGTATCGCGGAGAAACTGCGCAAGCGTGTCCGGATCGTCGACGTCGCCCATCGGCGCCGGGTCCGCGAGCAGCGCACTCGCCTGCGTCTTGTAATCCGGTGCGACATCATCCACGCCGGGCTTCGGATTGCGCAGGATGTCGCGGTAGTTGCGATAGTTGTCCGCCGTACCGGCGAACACGCAGTTGCAGCGGCCGGGATCGGCATAGACGAACGTCTGCACACCCTTCGCGGAATGAATCACGAAACGGTGCGGCGGTAGCGCCCGCATGGCGCGCTGGCTCGCCGCGTCATTCGCGAGCTTCACGCGAAATCCGGCCGAGCGCAGGAAGAAATCATTCTTCTCGAGAAATGGCTGGCTCGGCGCGACGTGCTGAGCCGCGAGCGGGAACGTCAGCAAGGCGATGGCAGCCACCACGATGAGACCGCCGCGACGCATCTCAGGCGTGTTCCTTGACGAGCGCCGGCGCCTTGGTGGCGAACTGCTCGTCCTGCGGTTTCAATGACAGCTTGCCGCTGACGGTCGCGTCATGCACCGCCTGCCCGAGCATCTTCAAGCCGAGCGGCGCCAGCGCACGCTCCCACAGTTCGCGCGCGGTTTCGCCCGGCTTCACAAAGCACCAGTCCTGCATAACGATGGCGCCCGCATCCATCCGGTCCGACAGATGATAGATCGTGCCGCCGGCGATCGGATCGCCTTCCTTGATCGTCCACTCGATCGCCGCCATGCCGCGATGGCGCGGCAAAAGCGACGGATGATAGCCGATGCCTCCAAGGCGCGCCGCGGCGCAGGCTTCGGCACTGACGCGCGCATGCGAATGCGCGGTGACGATCAGGTCGGTGCCGGGCGCGATTTCATTCGCCTCCACCCGCTTCGGGTTGGCCTGCACGACCACTTCGATGTTGGCGTCGTGACCTGCCTTCGCGAGGCGATCCTCACCGTCATGCACGACGATGCGAACGATATCCGCATTCTGGCCGCGCAAGACCTTCAACGCCTCGACGCCGAAGTGGCGCGACCCGACCAGCGTGATTCTCATGTGCTTACTTTCCCCAGGCTACGAACGTTTCATTGAAGGCACGCTCGCCCACCGGACCTTTTTCGATCGCAATGATGGCACGGCGCTTGTTGTCATAGAAGAATGGGATATCGAACCACGAGCGGTCTTTCAGAAGCTCCATGTTGCGCGTGCGTTCGGCGTCAACGTTGGACATGCCAAAGAGGAAGAACCCGTCGGTGACCTTTACCGCGAGGCCGGCAAGGGGCGCGCCCCGCGCCTGCTCGTTCGATTTCATCAACACGCCCGGTACGCTGGCAACCGGGCTCCCCCCGGTGAACATCATCTCCACCGTATGAGAGGCAGGAAGCGACGTGTCCAGGTTGCGCCGGATCGACAACGTGATCTTCATCTTGTTATCCGGGAATTCGATGTCAGCCCGAACCGCAGTTTCGGATTTCGAACTGCCGGAAACCTTCACCTGCTCCGTGCGCCAGATCACGACTCCCTCTTGAGTCTTGCCTTTCGGGTTGGCGGGGTCCTCATCGTAGAGAACGGCGCGCTGTTTGACGCCGGCGGCAGACGGCGACTGCGATACCCTCTCATCGATCTTGGGCCTCGGATTGACAGCTGCGACGGCGGCGTTCGCCGGTTCCGGTTTCGTCGCGGCGTCGTTCAACTGCCTGAGTTTCGCAGCGGCTTCGCCTGCGCGCGCACTCGCCGGGTAACGACTCCGAAACTCCTCGAACACCGCCGCGACCTTCATGTCCTTGATCACCGACCAATGAACTTCGTCCGGCGCGATGGGTTCGGGCGCGGGCAATCTCGGCGCATTGGCGTTGGCGGGCAGTCCGGCAAGGAACACCTCGCCGAACAGCGAGGAGTTGTCCCACGGCACCTGACGGCGCCCCGTTTGCTCCGCGACGTCGGCGCGGACACGGGTCAGCATCTGGCGAACCTCCAGGCCCGGCTGGCGCATGTGTTTGGCCAGCGCCTGGGTGAAGGGACTGTTGGTTCCCTTGCCGTCGAGCGCTGTTTGTCCCGGCGCCGTGGCAAACGCGATCAGCGTTCCCGAACTTAACGACGAATACGCCGCGAGACCCGCGCCAACGGCGCTTGATCGCGTTGCGCCGAGCCGTGACGAGAAGCTGCGCGCCAGCGGATTGTCGCGGCAGGCGTCGAGGATGACGATGTTCGAACGCGCATTGTCGTTGAGATTGTCCATCAGCTCGTCGAGCTTGATGGTTTCGAAGTTGAGATCACTCGCGTCGGTCAGCCTGGCGTCGACCGGAAGCAGATAGTTGCGGCCGTCGACCTGCATGCCGTGACCGGCATAAAACAACAACGCGACCTTGGCCGAGCGCGCCTTGCGCAG
>JBEIPX010000335.1:0-4057 GCA_040376815.1 Bradyrhizobiaceae bacterium | reverse complement strand
GGCAAACCGGTGATCGCGGTCGATGCCTGCGGTGGCGCGGCGAAAGCGGCAACGCCGGAGTTCTATCGCGGTAAGGGACTTTCAGCGATTCCGCAGCGTGGTCCCCTCGCCGCGAACACGGTCGCGGGCACGCTCTCCGGCTGGGATGAAGTTCTCATGATCAGCGCCTCGCTCGGCGGCAAGCTGCCGCTGTCGCGGCTGGTCGAAGATGCCGCGTGGTCCGGCGAAAACGGCTTCGCGGTCACCGCCAGCCAGGAAGAGCTGACCGAGACGAAGCTTCCCGAGCTGAAGGACTCGCCGAATTTCACGAAGACCTTCCTGCTGAACGGCAAGTTGCCGAAGGAAGGCGAGATGATGAAGCTGCCGGCGCTGGCGAACACGTTGAAGCGGCTCGGCAAGCATGGCGCGGCGAGCTTCTATACCGGCGAACTGGCGAAAGAGATCGCCGCCGATCTCGCACGCTGCGGCGCTCCGGTGACGGCAGAAGACCTCGCCGCACACAAGGCACAGCAGCGCGAGCCACTGTCGGTCGGCGTCAAGGGCGCTGCGCTCTACAATTTTCCCCCGCCGACCCAGGGCCTCGCCTCGCTGATGATCCTCGCGCTGTTCGAGCGGCTCGGCATCAAGGACGCGAATGGTTTCGACTATCTGCACGGCATCGTTGAGGCGACTAAGCAGGCTTTCCTGGTGCGCGACCGCATCATCGGCGATCCGGGCTCGATGACGGAGAAGCCCGAAGCTTATCTGCAAGCTGCTAAGCTGGACGAACTGGCGAAGAAGGTCGATCGCAAGACCGCGCTGCCCTGGCCCTATCCCACCAACCCCGGCGACACGGTGTGGTTAGGGGCGATCGATGCCAACGGCGTCGCGGTGAGCTTCATCCAGAGCATCTACTTCGAGTTCGGCTCGGGTTGCGTACTCGAGAACGCCGGCCTCGTCTGGCAGAACCGCGGCTCGAGCTTCCTGCTCGAAGGAAAAGGCCCGCGCGTCATCGGTCCGGGCCGCAAGCCGTTCCACACGCTCAATCCGGCGATGGCGCTGTTCGAGGACGGACGCCGCATGGTCTACGGCACCATGGGCGGCGAAGGTCAGCCGCAGACGCAGTCAGCTGTGTTCAGCCGCTACGCGATGTATGGACAAGGCTTGCAGGCGGCCGTCACCGCGCCGCGCTGGCTGCTCGGTCGCACCTGGGGCGCGGAGAGCGTGACCCTGAAGCTCGAAAGCCGGTTCGATCCGAAGCTGATCGAGGCGATGCGCGCTGCCGGTCACAACATCGAGGTGCTGGGCGATTTCACTTCAACCATGGGCCATGCGGGCGCGATCGTGCTCTATCCGGACGGCAAGTTCGAAGGCGCCACCGATCCGCGCAGCGACGGCGCGGCGATGGGGTTCTGAGGTCGGCTTTAGTACAATACCTCAGCATGATCTATCGTCATGCCCGGGCTTGACCCGGGCATCCATCTAATATCGATCACGCTGATAGATGGATTGCCGGGTCAAGCCCGGCAATGACGAGAGAGAGTGTGTCCGGCCTAGCCTGCCACCATCTCCATCGCGCGCTGCGCCCGCTCCGTGATCGCGTCCCAGTTGCCGGATTCGACCTCGGCGGGAGGCGTCAGCCACGAGCCGCCGACAGCGATCACGTTGGGCTCGGCCAGCCACCGCGCGGCGTTGCTTTCGCTGATGCCGCCGGTCGGACAGAACCGCACATGCGGAAACGGGCCGGCCAATGCGCGCAGCATCGGAATGCCGCCTGCGGGTCCAGCCGGGAAGAACTTCATCGTCGTCAGACCGTGCGCCTGCACGGCCATTAACTCAGACGCGGTCGCGATACCCGGAAGGAGCGGAAAGCCGCTCTCGACCGCAGCGGCCAGGAGGTCAGGCGTCGACCCAGGACTGACAGCAAACTTCGCGCCCATCGACCTGCACGCAATCAATTCCTTTCGCAGCGTCACCGTGCCGATGCCGACAATCGCGTCAGGCACTTCTGCGACGATCCGCTTCGCTGCTTCAACTGCAACCGGTGTGCGCAGCGTAATCTCCAGCGTTCGCACGCCGCCCTTAACCAATGCCCGCGCCAGCGGCACCGCATGCTCGACACGCGTGATGGTCAGCACAGGAACGATGCGCGCCACTGTGAGCACATCGAGCAACGCCTGACGTCCGTCAGCAGGCAATGTCATCGCATCCCCTCACCCGGCACGTTCTTCGGCATCGCCGTCTCCGGAATGATGGCGCCGGGATGCTTCACCACCTCGCCCGCAAGACGATGCCCTGCCCGCGCCGCCGCAAATGGTGCAACACCCGCCAGCCGCGCGGCAAGGTATGCGGCGGAAAAACTGTCACCGGCGGCCGTGGTGTCGACCACGCGCGGCGCCAGCGTCGTCGGAACGATCTGCTCACCGTCGCTGCATCGGACAATGCAGCCCGGTTCGGCGAGCTTCATGACGACTTCGCCCGGCGCCAGATGCGCCATCAATCGCGCGACATCGGGCGTTCCGTAAAGCGGCGCGAGGTCCTCGACCGATGCCAGCACAGTGTCGCTGACGGAGAACGCCAGTTCGAACGCGTGCCGCGCGACGTCGGTGGACGGCCAGCCGCGCGGGCGGAAGTTGGTATCGAATGCGACCCTCGCTCCGCTTTGGCGTGCCCGCGCCAAGGCGTCGAGCAAACGAGCGCGGCCGCGCTCGTTGTAGAGCGAGAGCGTGATTCCTGAGAGATAGATGACACTGTACGCAGACAGTGTGCCGAGCAGCGCGTCCGTTTCCGGATGATCCAACAGCATGCGCGCCGCCGAATTCTCCCGCCAGTAGTAAAAGCGGCGCTCGCCCGCTTCATTGGTCTTGATCGCGTAGAGGCCGGGCAGCTTGCCGGCGATGCGCAGCACCCGCGTGGTGCCGATCCCCTCCGCCTGCCACGCCTCCAGCATCTCGTTGCTGAACGGATCGTCCCCGAGTGCGGTGATGTAATCCACATGCGCCCCGAGCCGGGCGAGATAGACCGCCGTGTTGAGCGTGTCGCCGCCAAAGCCGCGCACCGCGCGGCCTTCGGCATTCTCGCTTAGCTCAATCATGCATTCGCCGATGCAGGCGATGGTGGTCATGGCAGGCCCTGTCACATCGTCTCAGTTCGTCATCACCGGGCATAGCCGTTCGAAGAACGGCGTCGCTTCGCTCGCCTATGACCCGGTGATCCATCTCTCGCGAAGAAACGTTCTTTAAGATGGATGGCCGGGTCAAGCCCGGCCATGACGAGGAGTAGGACCGGCCGCAAGCAAATTAATTCACGAACTTCCCGCCCAGTTCGTCGTCGATATGAATCTTGATGATATCGTCGAAGGTCTTTTCCGCGGTCGTGAAACCGAGCTTGCGCGAGCGCTCGGTCGCGAAATCGCGCGGCCAGCCGGAAACGATGCCGATGATGGTCGGATCGGGCTCGCAGCGAATGCGCGCGACGACCTTGTCTCCGGCCACCCGCTTCAGCGCGGCGATCTGCTCGCCGACAGTCGCAGCCAAGCCCGGCATGCTCAGTGCACGGCGCGGACCAGCCGCCGAGAGGTCCATCGTGCCCGCATGCAGCAGGAAGCCGACCGCGGAGCGCGGTGACGCGTGCCAGTGCATCACGTCTTCGGAGACCGGCAGCACCGCTTCCTTGCCGGCCAGCGGCTCGCGGATGATGTTAGAGAAGAAGCCCGAGGCGGCCTTGTTCGGCGTGCCGGGCCGCACGCAGATCGTCGGCAAGCGGATCGAGATGCCGTCGAGCAGGCCTTTGCGGGTGTAATCCGAGATCAGCAATTCTCCGATCGCTTTCTGCGTACCGTAGCTGGTCAGCGGCGCCGACAGGAATTCGTCGCCGATTTTCTCCGGGAACGGCGCGCCGAACACGGCGATGGACGAGGTGAAAACGAGGCGCGGCTTGTAGCCGCCGCCGATCGCGCGGATGGCGTCGATCAGATAGCGCGTGCCGTCGAGGTTGATGCGATAGCCCTTGTCGAAATCAGCCTCCGCCTCGCCCGATACGATGGCCGCCAGATGGAAGATCACGTCCGGCTTTGACG
>JBEIPX010000496.1:0-2494 GCA_040376815.1 Bradyrhizobiaceae bacterium | reverse complement strand
GACGGCGGCTTCTGTCTCTGGCTCGACGTCTCCGCTTATGGCGGCGATGAAGCTGCCACCGTGAAGCTGTTCAAGGACGGCGGCGTGCGCGTCATTCCCGGCAGCTATCTCGCGCGCCAGCAGCCGGATGGCAGCAATCCGGGCGCCGGCTACATCCGCGTCGCGCTGGTGCAGAGCCCCGAGACAACCGCGGATGCGCTGCATCGTCTAGTCGATGCGCTCGGCGCACCGTCGTCACAACCATCCCGTCGCGAGGCTCGATAGACATGCCGGCGATCGAACGCGTTCTTCCCATCGTGTCCCACATGCCCGACTGGCTTCGCGAGATGCTGGCGCGGCGCTTGCGCGAGTTGACCGGCCTCGGACTGCTCTGCCTCGCCGGCGCAGCCGGTGCGGCACTTGTCACGTGGTCGGTGCAGGACCCGAGTCTGAGCCACGCGACCGCGGGGCGCATTCGCAACATCCTCGGTTATCCCGGCGCGATCGGCGCTGATCTTGCGATGCAGATCCTCGGCCTCGGCGCGATCATGCTGATCTTGCCGGTGGCGGTGTGGGGCTGGCGCATGCTGACGCATCGTCCGTTCGATCGCGAGGCACTCCGTCTCGCCTGCTGGATTCTGTGCGCGGTGATCGCGGCGGGCTTCGCCAGCTGCTTTGCGCGCACGGCCACGTGGCCACTGCCGACCGGTCTTGGCGGTGTGGTCGGCGATGCGCTGGTGCGTACGCCTGCGGTCGCATTCGGACCGCCGGGCTTTATCTACCGCACGATGCTCGGACTGATCTTCGGCGCGGCGATGACGTTTATGCTACTCTACGCCTGCGGCCTGTGGGCAAAGGCGGATGAAGAGGAAGCACCGGCTGTCATTGCGGACGACGACGAGGATTTCGTGCCGGATGAAGATCGTGGCTCGGTGTCGCTCGGCTGGCTCGTGCACGGCCTGATCAGCCTGAAGGCGCGGATCGGCCGTCTGTTCTCCTCCGCGTACACTTCGCTCGTGTCGAGCAAGCCAGCGATCCGCTCAAGCGGCGTCGAGCGGCGCGAACCGACGCTGAGCCGCAAGGCGAGCCCCGCACTCGCGCCGGAAATCGAAGCCGAGGCGGACGAATACGAGGAAGAGGACGAGGAAGAAGAAGCGCCCGCTCCGAAGAAACGCGCCCCTGCTCCCAAAGCGCGCAAGAGCAACAGCAAGTTCGAACTGCCGCCGGTCAACGTGCTTGCCGCGCCCAAATCGACCGAGCGCAAGCCGTTGAGCGCTGCCGAACTCGATGCCAATTCGCGCGCGCTTGAGGGCGTGCTGCAGGACTTCGGCGTGCGCGGCGAAATCACCAAGGCGCATCCGGGTCCGGTCGTGACTCTGTACGAACTCGAACCGGCGCCGGGCATCAAGTCGTCGCGCGTCATCGGCCTTGCCGACGATATCGCGCGTTCGATGAGCGCCACTGCCGCCCGCGTCGCCGTCGTACCGGGCCGCAACGCCATCGGCATCGAACTGCCGAACGAGCATCGAGAAAAGGTCTATTTGCGCGAACTGATCGCCGCAAAGGAGAACAACGACAGCGTCGCCAAGCTGCCGCTCTGCCTCGGCAAGACCATCGGCGGCCAGAGCGTGATCGTCGATCTCGCGCGCATGCCACACTTGCTGATCGCCGGCACCACCGGATCGGGCAAGTCGGTCGCCATCAACACCATGATCCTCAGCCTCCTGTACAGACTGCGTCCGGATCAGTGCCGGCTGATCATGGTCGATCCGAAGATGCTCGAACTCTCGGTCTATGACGGCATCCCGCATCTGCTGACACCGGTGGTCACCGATCCGAAGAAAGCCGTCGTCGCGCTGAAGTGGGCCGTGCGCGAGATGGAGCAACGTTACAAGAACATGTCGAAGGTCGGTGTCCGCAACATCGACGGTTACAATGCGCGGATCGCCGAAGCCAAGGCGAAGGGCGAGGAGCTGACGCGCACGGTTCACACCGGCTTCGACAAGGAAACCGGCAAGGCGATCTACGAGGAAGAGAAGCTCGACCTCGAACCGCTGCCCTACATCGTCATTATCGTCGACGAAATGGCCGACCTGATGATGGTCGCCGGCAAGGATATCGAAGGCACCGTGCAACGCCTCGCGCAGATGGCGCGCGCGGCCGGTCTTCACGTCATCCTCGCGACGCAGCGTCCCTCGGTCGACGTCATCACCGGCACCATCAAGGCGAACTTCCCGACCCGCATCTCCTTCCAGGTCACCTCGAAGATCGACAGCCGCACGATCCTGGGCGAGATGGGCGCGGAGCAGCTGCTAGGCCAGGGCGACATGCTCTACATGGCGGGCGGCGGCCGCATCAATCGTGTGCACGGCCCGTTCGTCTCCGACGACGAGGTCGAGAAAATCGTTCGCCATCTCAAGACGCAAGGCCAGCCCGAATATCTCGAGGCGGTCACGGCCGAAGAAGAGGGCGGCGAGGATGGCGCAGTATTCGATGCCACCGGCATGGGCGGTGG
>JBEIPX010000382.1:0-3565 GCA_040376815.1 Bradyrhizobiaceae bacterium | reverse complement strand
TCGATTTTCTGGCGCAGCCGGTAGATGTGGGTTTCCAGTGTGTGCGTGGTCACGCCCGAGTTGTAGCCCCACACTTCCTGAAGCAGCGTCTCGCGCGACACCGGCATCTGGCCGGCGCGATAGAGGAACCGCAGAATCGCCGTTTCCTTCTCCGTCAGGCGAACCTTCTTGGCATTCGCGCCCGTGAGCATCTTCGAGCCGGGGCGAAAGCTGTAGGGGCCGACCGAGAACACGGCATCCTCGCTCGCCTCGTGCTGGCGCAGCTGTGCCCGAATGCGCGCCAGCAGCACAGCGAAACGGAAGGGCTTGGCCACATAGTCATTGGCGCCAGACTCGAGACCGAGGATCGTATCCGAATCGGTGTCGTGGCCGGTCAGCATGATGATCGGCGCCTTGAAGCCGCCCTTGCGCAGGCTGCGCACCACTTCGCGGCCGTCGGTGTCGGGCAGGCCGACATCCATCAGCACGAGATCGGGCGAGTGCGCTTTCGCGGCGCTCGCGCCCTTGGCGCCGGTGTCCACCGCTGAGGCTTCAAACTCCTCATGCAGCGAGAGCTGCTCCACCAGGGCATCCCGCAAATCGGTGTCGTCATCGACAATGAGGATCTTGCGGGCATTGGGCATAACAATTTGTCCTTCGAACGTTCGAACACCGAGTGATCCGGAGCTAAGCATCGCTCCTTACCTTTACGAGAGGCAGGGGTATGTCGTTGCATCCGGCCGCGAGATTCGCCGAATTTAAGCCTAACCGAACCCCGTGATCGCTGAAATCACGGAACCCAGGCCGACAGCCCTGTTGCGCAAGACCACGAGGTTGCGGCAGAAAACGCAAATGGAACCCCAGATGCGCACGGGAAAGCCCGCCTTTCCAGATACTTACCCTACACGCCTGCGTGATCGCGCATTACAAATGATCCATGTTCGCCCGGCCGCCGGCGACCGCCGGCGCGGCTGGATGACACTCGACGGCCGGACCATTCCTGTGGCGCTCGGCCGCGGCGGAATTCTTGCCAACAAGCGCGAGGGTGACGGTGGAACGCCGCGGGGGTCCTTCCGCCCGCTCCGCCTGTGGTGGCGGGCGGATCGCCATGCCCGCCCCACGACCAAGTTACCGACACGCATGATTCGGCCTGACGACGGCTGGTGCGAGGATCCCTCCGATCGCGCATACAACAGGGCGGTGAAGCTCGATGCCGCAAGCAGTGCCGACCGGCTGACCCGCGCGGATCATCTCTACGACTTCATCATCGAGATCGACCACAACGCCCGGCCACGGATCGCCGGACGCGGCAGCGCTGTGTTCCTCCATCTCGCTCGGCCAGGATTTGCGCCAACCGCCGGCTGCGTGGCGATGACGAAGGCAAACATGCTGCGGCTGCTGGCGCGGATCGATCGCAACACGCGGATCGTGATTGGATGAGTTTGCCTTTAGTCGCGTGCGCCGAAGATCGCCGATCCAATGCGCACGTGCGTTGCGCCGAACTGGATCGCAATCGCGAAGTCCGCGCTCATTCCCATCGACAGGAGCTTGAGGCCGTTACGCGCGGCGACCTTCGCAGTCAGCGCAAAGTGCGGTGCCGGCGCATCCTCCACCGGAGGAATGCACATCAGCCCGGCGATCTGCAATCCATACTCCGTCTTGCATCGCTTGATGAAGTCGTCCGCGTCGGACGGCGCGATGCCTGCTTTCTGCGGCTCTTCACCGGTATTGAGCTGCACGAACAGCAACGGTTGACGCTGCTGCCTGGCAATCTCCTTGGCCAGCGCCTCGCAGATGCTCGCGCGATCCACCGAATGAATCGCATCGAATAGTGCAACCGCTTCCTTCGCCTTGTTGGATTGCAGCGGCCCGATCAGGTGCAAGGTCAAATCCGGATGCGCCGCAACCAGCGGCGGCCACTTGCCCTTTGCTTCCTGTACCCGGTTTTCGCCGAACTGAAGCTGGCCCGCAGCGATCACCGGCACGATGGCGTCCGCATCGTAGGTTTTCGACACCGCAATCAGCGAGACCGACGCACGATCGCGCCGCGCATCCGCACAGGCGCGTGCGATCTCGGCTTCCACCGCCGCGAGCCGGTTTGGTGAAGAAGTGGTTACCTGGATATCGGCTGGAGTGATCATTGGCGCCTAAGTTACTTTCGTTAATGCAGTTATTTCAGCCAATTCTAACCCAGACTCGGCAATCGCTGCAATTTTAGCAAAACGCAGAAAGAGTTTTTGAGGGCTTTGACCTAGGTTCGCCGCGGGGCGTGGGAAAAGCAATGTCGCGGATCAGCGTCAAACGATTGTCAATGCTGCTCAGGAGCATCCTCGGAATCCGGGGCCGCCTTGTGCTGATGGCGCTCGTTCTCGTCGCACCGATGATGATCGAGCGCGTGCGCACGCTCGAGGCCACGCGCAGCCAGCAAATCGAGCGCGCAGGCGCCGAACTCAGCTTGATCGCGCGCAACAGCGCTGCTGCGGAACGGGAAGTCATTTCGTCGGTCGAAGCGCTTCTGAAATCATCCGCGTACATCTATGCTGTCGCATCGCAGGAAGGCCGCGGCTGCGCGATCTTGCGCGCGAGTCTCCGCGTGGACCTGCCCTGGATCAAGAGTCTGTCGGCCGCGGACACCAACGGCGTCATCAAGTGCTCGACGATCTCCGACTTCGTCGGTAACAGCGTCGGCGACCGCCCTTACTTCAAGACGATCGTCGAGACCCATGAGTTCGCCATGAGCGATTACGTCATGGGGCGCGGTTCAAAGACCGGCGTCATTGCGGCGGGCTATTCAACGATGGCGTTCGATCAGCGCTATCCTGCAGTGATGGTCGCCAGCATCAATCTCGACTGGCTCGGCAAAATCATTGCCGTCACGGACAGTCGTCCCGGCCTTCAGGCCATGCTTGTCGACAGCAAGGGCACCATCATCGCCGAGCGCTCGGACGACGGAACGCCGCGCGTCGGCCAGTTGATGGACGACCTCCCGCTCCTCGGCATGGTCGGCGATCGTCTCGAGGGCTCGCTCTCGATGATGTCGGCGGATGGCGCAAAGAAAATGCTGGCCTATCATCGCGTGCCGGGCACCGGACTGCGCATGATCGTCCGCATCGACGAAGCGACCATGCTCGCCGCGATCAACAACGATATTCGTAACGCCTACACTCAGCTCGCGCTCCTGGTGCTGCTTGCATTTGGCGGCGCGTGGCTCACCAGCGAAAGCCTGATCATCCGTCCGATCCGCGCGCTCACCGGCATGACCCGCCGCTTCGGTCAAGGCGATTGGGCCGTGCGCGCGACGCGCAAAAGCTTGCCGGCCGAATTCGCTCCGCTGGCGCGCGCCTTCGATGCCATGGCCGTGAAACTCGCCGAGCGCGAGCGCGAGCTCGTCGCTTCCAACGATCGGCTCGCGGTGATCGCGACGAACGATCTCGTGTCCGGCCTCGCCAACCGCCGCGGGTTCCAGAGCCGCCTCGATTTCGAATGGTATCGAGCCGAGCAGAGCGAGAAATCGCTGGCGCTGCTGATGATCGACGTCGACTATTTCAAGCTGTTCAACGACACCTACGGTCATCCGGAAGGCGAC
>JBEIPX010000325.1:0-4186 GCA_040376815.1 Bradyrhizobiaceae bacterium | reverse complement strand
TTGATCGAGCCGCCATAGAGCTTGCGCGCCGCAATGAATTCGTCGCCGGGTTTCAGCAAGGTCTGCAGCGCCACCAACTGTGCCGCATGACCCGACGCAACGGCAAGCGCGGCCGTGCCGCCCTCAAGTGCGGCGACGCGCTCTTCGAGCACCGCGTTGGTCGGATTGCCGATGCGCGTATAGATGTTGCCGAACGCCTGCAGGCCGAACAGCGACGCCGCGTGATCCGCGTCGTTAAAGACGAACGACGTCGTCTGGTAGATCGGCGTCGCGCGCGCACCGGTGGTCGGGTCAGGTTGCGCGCCGGCGTGAATGGCGAGCGTGGAAAATCCGGGGGAGCGGTCGGTCATTCGGCGTCCTTGTCTAGATCAGTCGCGGTTCGAAGGGACGCCATGCTGCGGCGAGCGGCATGTGTCGTCAAGGCAGGTGAGTGAAACTCTTGCGATTGGCAAGGCCGTTATATGGCCGGCACGTGATGCAGCATGAATTTTCTGCCGATGCGCGTGCGGACGGCCGATCTTACGTTTATTCCGGCTTGTCCTGCGCTGCGCGGTCGGCGGCGCCGGTATGTCCGCCGGAAATGCTGCTGCGGTTGAGCGACATACGCTGGAACGTGCCGGTGGGGATTGGTGCACGTTTGGCGCTGAGCGTGCGCGAGTTGACGCCCATCCATGAAATCTCCGAGGAGAGGCGGCCGTATTCGATCTTCGGACAGCGATTCATGACGACCTTCAGCCCCGCGGCTTCCGCTTTCGCTGCTGCCGCGTCGTTGCGCACGCCGAGCTGCATCCAGATGATCTTCGGCAGCGGCGTCATCGCCAAAGCCTCATCGACAACGGCTTCGGCGGCGGCGGAGTTGCGGAAGATATCGACCATGTCGACCGGACGATCGATGTCTTTCAGCGATGCGACGAAGGGCTTGCCGACGAGCGCCTTGCCGACCTGTCCCGGATTGATCGGAATCATGTCGTAGCCGCGTTCGGCGAGATACTTGAACGCGAAATAGCTCGGCCGCACGTTGACCGGCGAGGCGCCGACCATCGCAATGGTTTTCACGCCGTTGAGGATTTCGCGGATATAGACGTCGGAATAGGTGTCGTGATTCATTGTAGGTCTGCCGGTTCTTACCGGTCTTCCCAGATCGGCGGCCGCTTGGCAATGAAGGCGTTGATCCCTTCTTCCGCGTCATGCGCCATCATGTTCTCGGTCATCACCTGCGCCGTGTAGCGATAAGCTTCCGACAGCGGCATTTCGAGTTGGCGATAGAACGCTTCCTTGCCGATCTTGACTGTACGGGTTGATTTGCTCGCAACCACCTTCGCCAACGCGATTGCGGCATCGAGTTCTTTGCCCGCGGGAGCGACCTTGTTGACAAGCCCCATCGCGCGCGCAGTCTCGGCATCGATCGGTTCGCCGGTCAGCAACATGCCCATCGCATGCTTGCGCGACACGTTGCGTGAGAGCGCGACCATCGGCGTCGAGCAAAAGAGGCCGATATCGACGCCGGGAGTTGCGAACGTCGCGGCGTCCGATGCAACGGCCAGATCGCACGTCGCCACAAGCTGGCAACCGGCGGCGGACGCAATCCCCTGGACCGAAGCAACCACCGGCTTAGGAAGTCGCACGATGGTTTGCATCATCGTGCTGCACATCGTCATGATCTGCGCGAAGTAGGCGCGGCCGCCATCGGCGTCGCTGCGGCGCGCGGTCAGTTCCTTCAGGTCATGGCCAGCCGAGAAAGCTGATCCATTGGCCGCGATCACGACCGCGCGGATTTCCTTCTGCTCGGCGATCACGTCAAGCTCGGTCTGCAAAGCTGTGAGCAGCCCCTCCGAGAGGCTGTTGCGCGCATTCGGCCGGTTGAGCGTGAGGATCGCGATCGGCCCGTCGGTCCGGCGAAGCAGGGCATCCTCGGCGGGCAGGGATTGTGTTTTCAGGCGGGTGCTTTGCGTCGTCATTGGCCTAATGTAGGTCATGAGCCGAGCCCCGCGAAGAGGAACGTGAGCCACCCATGTCGAAAAATGGTCAGTCCAAAACGATGATGTCGATCGCCGAACTCGACGGCTTTCTGCACAAGGAGTTTCCCGAGTTCTATGCGCAGGGCGGTCTCGCGATCGAACGCCTCGATCCGATGATATGCCGGCTTCGGCAGAGCTATCATCCGCGCATGCTGCGCCCGGGCCGCACGATTTCGGGGCCGACCCTGATGGCATTGGCCGACGTGTGCATGTACGCGGCGATCCTCTCGATGATCGGGCCGGTCGGGCTCGCGGTCACAACGAACCTCAACATCAACTTCCTGCGCAAAGCCTCTGAGGGTCGCGACGTGATCGGCGAGGGGCGCCTTTTGAAGCTCGGCAAGCGGCTGGCGGTCGGGGAGGTGACCCTGCTGTCAGACGGGTCGGACGAGCCGGTTGCGCACGCGACCCTGACCTACTCCATTCCGCCAGCGGCATAATCGTGAAGGTATCAAAATACCATATTTTTAAGATATTGATTTTATTGATGTAAATTTCGCCATGCAGCGTTGACGGAATCCGGACCTGCGTCTAGAAACTCCGCCATCCGGCCCGCATTGGCGGGCCGACTGCTTTCCAATGGATATCCGTCATGAAAACGTTTTCGGCGAAGCCCGCCGAGGTCAACAAGAAGTGGGTGCTGATCGACGCCACGGGTCTGGTCGTCGGACGCCTTGCTTCGCTGGTCTCGATGCGTCTGCGCGGCAAGCACCTGCCGACCTACACACCTCACGTCGATTGCGGTGACAACGTCATCATCATCAACGCCGCGAAGGTGGTCCTCACCGGCCGCAAGCGCGAGAACAAAGTCTATTACAACCACACCGGCTTCATCGGTGGCATCAAGGAACGCACCGCGAAGTCGATCCTCGAAGGCCGCTTTCCGGAGCGCGTTGTCGAGAAGGCCGTCGAACGCATGATCCCGCGTGGGCCGCTGGGCCGCCGCCAGTTCGGCAATCTGCGCGTCTATCCGGGCGCCGAACACCCGCACGAGGCGCAGCAGCCGGAGACGGTGAACGTCGCCGTCATGAATCGCAAGAACACGAGGGTCGCGTGATGTCAGATACCATGCAGTCTCTCGATCAGCTCGGTTCGCTCAAGACGGCGAGCCCTGAAGCTCCGAAGTACGTCAAGAAGGTCGACAAGCAGGGTCGCGCTTATGCGACCGGCAAACGCAAGGACGCGGTCGCCCGCGTCTGGATCAAGCCGGGCGCCGGCAAGATCATCGTCAATACCCGCGAAGTTGCCGTTTACTTCGCCCGTCCGGTGCTGCGCATGCTGATCCAGCAGCCGCTCGTCGCCTCGAACCGCGTCGATCAGTACGATGTCGTCTGCACCGTCGCCGGTGGCGGACTGTCGGGACAGGCCGGTGCCGTGCGTCACGGCATCTCGAAGGCACTCACCAACTTCGAACCCGACCTGCGCGGCGTTCTGAAGAAGGGTGGCTTCTTGACGCGCGACTCGCGTGTCGTCGAGCGTAAGAAGTACGGCAAGGCGAAGGCCCGCCGCAGCTTCCAGTTCTCGAAGCGCTAATCGCTTCGCTCAACTTTTATCGTTCGGTACCAGTTCTAAGGAGCGCCTTCGGGCGCTCCTTTTTGCTTTCCGGATGATTGAAAATTGCATCGAGTTTTCGTGAAAACTTTGCGACGGCCGCGAACGGATTACGAAGGTGTGACCGATAGACATGTTGCGGGCACCGGAGTCTCAGATTGCGAGACGGGCCGGTAATTGGCTGGTGATCGCTCTATGTCGCTCGATATCTCGACGCTTTACGTCATCGCGACACTTGTGGCCGCGATGCTTGGCTCCATGTTGCTGTTTTTCTGGCGCAAGGAGGACATTCCCGCACTCGGTTGGTGGGGAGCAGCCTACATCCTTGCGGCGATCTCGATCGGCGTCTGGTCGTTTGCGGGAACCATGGTCGACCCGATGGTGCTTCTCGCCGTCAGTGTGGTCGGATTCATTGCCTGCGGCATGGTATGGAACGCGGCGCGCGTCTTTCATGGCCGCAAACCGAGCTGGCTGGGGCTGGCCGCTGGTGCCGGTTGCTGGACTGCCGCGCACTTCGGGTTGCCCGCGATTTCAGGCACCAACATTCACGTGATCCTCGGCGCGGCCATTGTCACAGCCTATGCGGCGCTGACCGCGTACGAACTCTCGACCGAGCG
>JBEIPX010000477.1:0-2679 GCA_040376815.1 Bradyrhizobiaceae bacterium | reverse complement strand
CTGCGAATCATCATTCCGTGCGTCCTGAGAGACCGACATCCTTGGCCAAAAACCGTTGACGGTTCGTTGCCTCGGGCGCGTCCTGGAGCCGTTCTAGACGAAATTCGGCAACCGGAGCAATGTCAAAAAAGGGGCAGCAGGCCTGCCCTATCCGGTCGCCAACCCTAGGCCTTGCCGGCTTTGAGCTCGCTTCCCTTCAAGGCGGCGCGACTTTGCGCAAACTCCCGCTGCGCGTCCTTGCCGACTTTGGGATAGGTCAGTTCGAGGCCCTCAAGCGCGCTCACGATCGCCGAGCCGATCACCACGCGAGCGAACCATTTGTGATCCGCGGGAACGACATGCCACGGCGCATGCTTGGCCGACGTGTGACGGATGACGTCCTGATAAGCCGCCTGATACCGGTCCCACAGCGCCCGCTCGGCGATATCGCCGACGGAAAACTTCCAGTTCTTCGATTTGTCTTCGAGGCGATCGAGAAAACGCTGGCGCTGTTCGTCCTTCGAGACGTTGAGGAAGAACTTCAGGATCACCGTGCCGTTGCGCGCGAGATAACGCTCGAACGCAGAGATATCCTCGAAGCGCTCGCGCCAGATGTTCTTGGTGACGAGCTTCTCGGGGATGCGCTGCTTCGCCAGAATCTCAGGGTGCACGCGGACGATCAGACACTCTTCGTAGTAGGAGCGATTGAAGATGCCGATGCGGCCGCGCTCGGGCAGGCAGGCCGTGCTGCGCCACATGAAATCGTGATCGAGGTCTTTCGACGAGGGCGTCTTGAACGAATAGACCTCGCAGCCTTGCGGATTGACGCCCTGGAACACGTTCTCGATCGCGCTGTCCTTGCCCGACGCATCCATGCCCTGGAAGATCAGCAGCATCGACCAGCGGTCGTTGGCGTAGAGCCGCTCCTGCAAGTCGCGCAGCCGGTCGCGGTTGGCTTCGATGATCTCCTTCCCGCGATCCTTGTCGAGGTCGCCGGTCTCGTCCGGATCGTGCGACTTCAGATGAAACTCACGCGATCCGTCGATCCGGAACGGCGTGACGTAGGATTGCAGCCGCTTGATCGGCGGCGAGGACTTTCCGTTGCTCATCTCAACAAGCCCTCACCGCTGAACTCAACCATCAAATCTGACCGGCCGCCTTCTTGACGAAACGATCGTCGAAGGTCTTGCCAAGATCGATCTTGGCGCCTTTCAATTCGGGATCGAACTCGACCAGCATCTTGAGCGCATTCTGCATGCCCTCCGGCGGAACGATCGCGGTCTTCGAATACATCGGCGCCGACGCTTTGACCGCGGCAATATAGAGCGCGCGATCGCCGATGAAGTACTCCTCCGGCACGACCTTGGCGACATCCTCGGCGCTCGCCTTCGCGAGCCACAGCGTCGTCTTGTAGAATGCGTTGACGATGCGCTGCGTCGTTTCCGGGTTCTTGGCGATGAAGTCGCGCTTGAGGTAGACGACCGCAGCCGGATTGTTGCCGCCAAACAGCTTCACGTTGTCGGCTTCGGTGCGCGAGTCGGCGAGGATCACGATATCGCCGTCCTGCGCGAGCTTGGTCATCACCGGATCGAGGTTCGAGATGGCGTCGATGTCGCCCTTCTTCATCGCGGCAACAGCGCTCAAGCCCGTGCCGACGCCGATGATCGAGACGTCCTCCGGCTTCAGGCCCTCTCGCGCGATCAGCGCATTGACGAAGAAGTTGGTCGAGGAGCCCGGCGCGGTGACGCCGATCTTGAAACCTTTCAGATCCTTGAACGACTTGACCTGCGCCGCCTTGTCCTTGCGCACGGCCAGCACGATGCCGGGGAAGCGGCCGATCTCGAGCACGGCCGTGATGTCCTGGCCCTTCGCCTGCATGCGGATGGTGTGCTCATAGGCGCCGGTCACCACGTCGGCCGAGCCGCCGATCAGCGATTGCAGCGACTTCGCGCCACCGCCGAAATCGGTGATCGTGACGTTGAGCCCCTGCTCCTTGAAGTAACCGAGGCGCTCGGTCAGCGTCAGCGGCAGGTAATACAGAAGCCCTTTGCCGCCGACCCCAAGCGTGATGTCCTTCTTTTCCTGCGCCTGCGCCGGAGCGCCGAAGGCTGCGGCAGCGACAAGTGCGAGGGCAGCAATCGTCAAGCGTTTCATGAGCGTCCATCCCGGGTTTGTTGTTGAGCTTATGTTAGCCTTGCACGCCGCTGGCGTATAGGCACCTCGGCGTCAGGTACGCTCGCTGGCTGCGGCCGGCCGCCAGACGAGAAGCCGCTTTTCCACCTGCGTCACCAGTGCGTCGATCACGACCACGAACGCCGCAAGCACGACCATGCCTGCGAATACACCGGCAACGTCGAACACGCCCTCCGCCTGCTGGATCAGATAGCCGAGGCCTGCGGCTGAACCGAGGTATTCGCCGACGACTGCGCCAACGACGGCGAAGCCGACGGACGTATGCAGCGACGAGAACATCCAGGACAGCGCCGACGGCCAATAGACGTGACGCAGCAACTGCCGCTCGCTCATGCCGAGCATGCGGGCGTTATCGACCAGCGTCGCACTCGTCTCCTTCACGCCCTGATAGACGTTGAAGAACACCACGAAGAACACGAGCGTGATACCGAGCGCGACCTTCGACCAGATGCCGAGCCCGAGCCACAGCGCGAAGATTGGCGCCAGCACCACGCGCGGCAGCGCGTT
>JBEIPX010000061.1:0-10641 GCA_040376815.1 Bradyrhizobiaceae bacterium | reverse complement strand
GCCAAGCCCGCCATGAACATCCGCGCTCTGATGGTGGCGCATTGCATGCAAGCAGCGCGTTGGGCTCGGCCTTTGAGCCGTTGCATTGCGCCGCAAATGCGAGACAATGGACGCAACAAAAGAATGCGTCGGGAGAGAAATGATGGCTGAGCAGGGCGCGCCCATTTCGTCAGATGAAACGTATGACGTTGTCGTCGTCGGCGCAGGCTTCGCCGGCATGTATCTGCTGCACAAGCTGCGCGGGCTGGGCCTATCGGTTCGTGTTTACGAGCAGGGCAGCGGCGTCGGCGGCACGTGGTACTGGAATCGCTATCCCGGCGCGCGCTGCGACGTCGAGAGCATGCAGTATTCGTATTCGTTCGACGACGCGCTTCAGCAGGAATGGAATTGGAGCGAGCGCTATGCGCCGCAGCCCGAGATTCTGAAGTACGCGAACCATGTCGCCGACCGCTTCGATCTGCGCCGCGATATCGAATTCAACACGCCGGTGAAGGCCGCCACCTTCGATGACAAGAGCAATTTCTGGAGCGTGACGCTCGGCAGCGGCAAGAGCGTGAAGGCGCGCAACTTCGTTCTCGCCACCGGCTGCCTCTCGAATGCGCGCACGCCGGACTTCAAGGGCCTCGCGACGTTCAAGGGCAAGACCTATCACACCGGCCACTGGCCGCATGAAGAAGTCAGATTTGACAATCAGCGCGTGGCCGTCATCGGCACCGGCTCATCGGCGATCCAGTCGATCCCGATCATCGCCGAGCAGGCGAACCAGGTATACGTGTTTCAGCGCACGCCGAACTTCAGCATCCCGGCACACAACAAGAAGCTGACGGACGCCGAGCGCAGCGCGGTGAAGGCGAACTATCCGGAGATGCGCCGCTTCGCGCGCTGGGAATCCAAGAATGGAATCGTCAATCCTCTGCCGGACAGAGCATTGCAGGACGATCCGCCTGAAGTGCGGAACGCGAAGTTCGAGGACGGCTGGGCTTACGGCGGCTTCCGCTTCATGGTGGCCTACAACAACATCGCGCTCGACAAGGCGGCGAACGATGTCGTGTCCGGATTCGTGCGCAACAAGATCGCCGGAATCGTCAAGGACCCGGAGGTCGCAAAGCTGCTCCAGCCGCACGATTATCCAATCGGCACCAAACGCATCTGCGTCGATACGGACTATTACCAGACGTTCAACCGCGACAACGTCAAGCTGATCGATATTCGCTCGGCGCCGATCGACGAGATCACGCCGACCGGCTTGCGCGCCGGCGGCAAGGACTACGCCATCGATTCAATCGTGTTCGCGACGGGCTTCGACGCGATGACCGGCTCGGTCGCCAGGATCGATATTCGCGGCCGCAGCGGCGAGACGCTGAACGAGAAATGGGCGGCGGGGCCGCGCACGTATCTTGGCTTGATGACGGCTGATTTTCCGAACATGTTCATCATCACCGGACCTGGCAGTCCGTCCGTGCTCAGCAACATGATTGTCTCGATCGAGCAGCACGTCGAATGGATCACCGATCTGCTGGCGCATATGCAGAAGCAGGGTCTCGATCGCATCGAGCCGGTGAAGGATGCGGAAGACAAGTGGGTCGCGCATGTCAACGACGTCGCGCACAGCACGCTCTATCCGCAGGCGAACTCCTGGTACATGGGCGCGAACGTGCCAGGCAAGCCGCGCATCTTCATGCCGTACATCGGCGGCGTCGGCCCCTACCGGCAGATATGCAACGACGTTGCCGCGAAGGGCTATGAGGGCTTCACGCTGTCGTCGCAACGGGGCGTGGCGTCGGTCGCGGCGGAGTAATCAGTCCCCCGCCATCAACGCAGCGTTGCCGCCGGCGGCAGCGGTGTTGATCGTGACCGTCTGCTCGGTGGCGAAGCGCGCGAGATAATGCGGCCCGCCGGCTTTCGGTCCGGTGCCCGACAGGCCGTGCCCGCCGAACGGCTGCACGCCGACCACTGCGCCGATCATGTTGCGGTTGACGTAGATGTTGCCGACCGCAAGCCGCTCGGTGACATGCTCCACCATCTCGTCGATGCGCGAGTGCACGCCGAGCGTGAGGCCATAGCCGCTCGCGTCGATCGATTGCAGGATTCCATCAAGTTCCGTGGCGCGGTAACGCACGACATGCAGGATCGGACCGAATACCTCTTCGGTCAGTTCGGTCGCGTTCTTGAGCTCGAAGATATGCGGCGCGACAAACGTGCCTTGGCTCGGCGCTTCGCCAGCGAAGTGCGTTCGCGCCGTTGTTTTCATTCTGGCGATGTGCGCGTCGAGTTTCTCTTTTGCCTCGGTATCGATCACCGGGCCGACCTGCGTCGACCAATTTCGTGAATCGCCGACCGTGAGTTCGCGCGCGGCGCCGGCGATGATCTCGATCATCTTGTCTGCGACGTCTTCCTGCACGAACAGAAGCCGCAGCGCCGAGCAGCGCTGGCCAGCCGAGCGGAATGCGGACGTCACGACGTCATCCGCCACTTGCTCCGGCAATGCCGTCGCATCGACGATCATCGCGTTGATGCCGCCGGTCTCGGCGATCAGCGGAACGATCGGCCCGTCCTTGGCGGCAAGCGTGCGGTTGATCGAGCGCGCCACTTCGGTCGAGCCGGTGAACACGACACCGGCGATCATCGGATGCGCGACCAGCGTTGCCCCAACTTTGCCATTACCCAGAACCAGGTGAAGTACGTTTGCCGGAATGCCGGCCTGATGCATCAGGCGAACGGCCTCCATGGCGATCAGCGGCGTCTGTTCGGCTGGCTTAGCGACAACGCTGTTGCCAGCCATCAGTGCAGCCGCGACTTGCCCGGTGAAAATCGCGAGCGGGAAATTCCACGGCGAGATCGCAACGATGACGCCGCGCCCTCGCAGCCGCAGCACGTTGCTCTCGCCGGTCGGACCGGGCATTCGCTGATCCACGAATAGTTTGCGCCCTTCGGCGGCGTAGTAGCGGCAGAAGTCGATGGCCTCGCGCACTTCGGAGACTGAATCATCGATGGTTTGACCGCCTTCCGATTGCAGCAGCGCGAGCAGACCAGCGCGGTTCTTTTCGAAGAGGTCGGCGATGCGGTCGAGCGCGTCAGCGCGCTGATCGGCGGGCGTGCGATCCCAGGTGGAAAAACTCGTCAATGCCGTTTCGATGGCGCGTCGAGTTTCGTCCTGCGTCGCGTCAGCGTTCTCTTGAGCGGCGGGAGAGGCTGCCCGCTCCACTTCCTGCCTCAGCGCCTCGACCGCGGCGCGATCGCCGAACTCGACGCCGCGCGAGTTGTTGCGCACAGGTCCGAACAGGTCGGGCGGTAACGGTAGCTTCGGATTGGCGGCATTGTCGGGGGTGCGGATCAGGTCGGCGGGCTGGCGAAGCAAATCCGAGATCGGGATCGAGTCATCCGATGCCAGCGCCACGAACGACGTGTTGGCGCCGTTCTCCAGAAGCCTGCGGACGAGATACGCGAGCAGATCGCGATGATGGCCGACCGGCGCGTAAGTGCGGCACGCGAGCTTCGGGCGATCCTGCAAAAGCTGTTCGTACAGCGCGTCGCCCATGCCGTGCAGCCGCTGGAATTCGAAGCCGTCTTCGCCGTCAGCGATTTCGAGGATGGTCGCGACGGTGAGCGCGTTGTGGGTCGCGAACTGCGGGAAGATGCGCGGGCGTAGCGCCAGGAGTTGCTTCGCGCAGGCGATGTAGTTGAGATCGGTCATGGCCTTGCGGGTGAACACCGGATAGCCGTCGAGCCCACGCTCCTGCGCGCGCTTGATCTCGGTGTCCCAATAGGCGCCTTTCACCAGCCGCACCATCATGCGGCGGTTCAGCTGCTTCGCCAGTGTTGCGATATGGTCGATAACTGCGCCGGCGCGTTTCTGATACGCCTGGATGGCGAGACCAAAGCCATCCCATCCATCGAGCGACGGATCGGCGGCGACAGCGGCGATCACATCGAGCGAGAGTTCGAGGCGGTCCGCCTCTTCCGCGTCGATGGTGAAGTTGAGATTGTATTGCTTCGCGCGCTGCGCCAGCTTGATCACAAGCAGGGTGAGTTCTGCCACGACGCGCTGGCGGTTCAACGCCTCGAAGCGCGGATGCAGCGCCGAGAGCTTGATCGAAATGCCCGGCCGGTCCGGTAACGGACGATCGCCTGCCTCATTGCCGATCGCTTCGATAGCCGCCGCATAGGAGGCGAAGTAACGCCTCGCGTCGGCGGCCGTGCGTGCCCCCTCGCCGAGCATGTCGAACGAGTAGCGTATCGAAGCGGCGCCTGCGTCCGCGCGATGGCTTGCGGCGCGCTCCAGTGCCGCTTCGATGGTTTCGCCGAGCACGAAGTGGCTGCCCATCAGCCGCATCGCCTGCCGCGTCGCCGCGCGGATGGCTGGTAGCCCGAGGCGCTTGGCGAGTTTGCCGATCAGACCCTGCGGCGTTTCGCCGGGCTGGATCACCCGCGCCGAGATGCCGAGCGCCCAGGCAGATGCGTTGACCAGAAATGCATCCGAGCGGGTATCGTGATGGATGAAGTCGCCCTGGCCGAGCTTGTCCTCGATGAAGCGATCTGCGGTGAGTGAGTCCGGCACGCGTAGCAGTGCTTCCGCGAGCACCATCAGCGCGAGGCCTTCGCGGGTCGACAGCGAAAATTCCCGCAGCATGTCCTCGACCCCGCCGAGGCCGTGATTGTTGGCGCGGATGGCGCCGATCAATCGTGCGGCTGTCGCGCTGCTGCGCTCGGTCTGCCGCGGCGACAGCTTTGTCTCGAGCAGCAAGACCTCGGCGATGGTGCGGTCATCGGGAGCGTAAGCGGCAGTGAAGGGCGGGAGCGAGGACGGAGGCATGGGCAGCTTCTTTCGATGAGAACTCAAAGCTAAAGCAGCTTTCGCCTTACTACGATGGGTGTTTTGATCATTTCTCCATACAATTTTCTGGGAAATGCCGATATTCCCGTGTAATCTATGGTCATGGACAAAATTGACCGAAGAATTCTCACGATTCTTCAAGCAGATGGCCGCATTGCCAATGTCGAGCTCGCTGAAAAGGTCGGGCTCTCACCAGCCTCGGTTGGCGAGCGCCTGAAGCGGCTTCAGCGCGAGGACTTCATCGAGGGCTATGGTGTGCGGCTCAATCCGCACCGCCTGGGGCTCGGCCTGTTGGTGTTCGTCGAGGTGCTGCTCGACAAGACGACGCCGGACGTCTTCGAGCGTTTCGCCAAGGCAGTGCGTCTCGCGCCGGAAGTGCTCGAGTGCCACATGGTGGCGGGCGGCTTCGATTATCTGGTGAAGACGCGCGTCGCCGACATGACGGCATTCCGGCGGTTTCTCGGCGAGGTGCTGCTGGCGCTGCCGGGCGTGCGTGAGACGCGCACCTACGCGGTGATGGAAGAGGTGAAGCGCGACGGCCCGTTGCCGGTGTAGCGCCTCGCGCGCCTAGAAGAACAAGGTCATGTACTCGAAGCCGAGGCTCGCATCAGCTTGCGCCTGCGATGCGAGTGCGATTTCCGTCGGCTGTTCGGTCACAGCCGCTGCGGCTGCGACGTCGACGGGCGGCAACCGCTGATCCTTTGTCGTGGCGATCATCATGTTCGGATCGGTGAAGCGGCGTACGCCATCCTGATCGATCGCGAAGAGCGGTTCAGTCTGGCGCATCTGATCGTCTTCGATCATGGCGAGACGGCGATTGTCGAGAATGCGCCAGCGGCCTTCAAAACGTGCGGCGAGCACGGCGTGATCTTCGTTGAAGAGATGATCGCGGACGATGATAAGCCGCAGATCCGACTGCGCCACACCGGCTTCGCGCAACGCGACCAGCTTGGCGATGGCGTAGTCCTCGCAGTCGCCGGCGCCGGACGTGAGCGTTGCAAGCGGTGCGCTCCAATGATCCTGTATGCCATACTGCCTCTCGTCGCTGACGGGGCGAATGGCGAGGTTGATGGCGCGGTTGACTTCGCCGAGGCGGGCGAGGCCGTCGCGCTGCCGTGCGCTATCGATGATGCCGATGAGACGCAGCGCGGCTGGCGTGCACTGAGCGCGATCGCTGCGGCAGCGGCGGATTGTTTCGAGGTCGGCGTCGACCGCGCGCGACACGTTCTGCCATTTCATATGCAGCCCGCCATCGGACAACGGCTGTGTGCCGAAGCCGAACGGCTCCGCAGCCACGGAAGGCGAGCTCGTGTCCTTGAGCTGCGGGTTGGATGGTGTGCCGGCCGAGAGCGGCGTTGTGCCGATCAACAGCGCAGCCATCACCACGATACCGCGCACGCAGCCGCGTGCGGACAACAAGATAGACATATGACGCCCCATGTCCGGGCGTCGGCAGGCACTGGCCTGCTCGCGACCGGATCGTTTGCGTCACCACGTTTATGGGCTCACCCTCTTCGGGCGGCTTAAGGCGGCCCGGCTTTGGCCGCATTTTTGGGGGAGATGCTGAAGCGGGCGTGAGGAATCAGCCTGAATTTTCGATTACGGCTAACGCAGGGATCTTGCCCAAGACGCGCTGGTAATGGAAAATAAACCAACCGCTTTTTCGGCGTCACATGTTCTTACTTCTGTCTCGTTTCAAGTAAATCAGCAACATAGCTCTCGTCTTTTGTAGTCTATTCGTTCGAAAGTCACAGTCGTAAGGTTCGAAGGGACGTTTAAGTCCAATACTATTTCGTATTTTTACTATCGTGTTTATAATAGAGGTATTAAATGGCCGATTTATACTGTGCACCTTTAGCGTGCAAGCGCATGAATAAACTGGGCTTTTCCTCCGATCGACAAGTAAATCGCTTCCGGAAACCCCGTTGCTGATGGTAAGTTGCGGCCATAACAATGCATTTTAAGTTTTTTCGTTTCGGGCAGGGCGTCAGCACGTGAATTATTCCGACAAGTTCGGTGCGACCTCATTTCAGGAAGTTTCGTCGCCCTTCGCCAAGGGCGGCTTCGATATTTCGATTCCTGGAAGTACCGCCGCGCCACCGACGCCCTCGGGCTTCATCAAGATCAACGACGCCGAACTCCTGTTCTCGGGCAACTACAAGCGCGAGGGCAGCGATCTCGTGATTTCCAACGACGTGCGCAAGCTCGTCGTCCCCGACTACTTCAAGGGCGAAGCCCGGCCGACGCTGACCTCGCGCGATGGCGCGACGCTGTCGGGCAACATCATTGAAGCGCTCACGGGTCACGTGGCCTACGCCCAGGCGTCGGGCGCGCCGGAGCCGCCGAAGGAAATCGGCAGCGTCGCCAAGCTGACCGGCAGCGCGACCGCAATCCGCAACGGCGTCGCCGTCGAGCTCAACATCGGCGATAAGGTCTACAAGGGCGACGTCCTCCAGTCGGGGCAGGGCGCTTCGCTCGGCATTACCTTTATCGACGGCACCGCCTTCAGTCTCTCGTCCAACGCCCGCATGGTGCTGAACGAGATGGTCTACGATCCGAACGGATCGTCGAACTCCTCGCTGCTCAGCCTCGTGCAGGGCACGATCACCTTCGTCGCGGGTCAGACCGCGAAGAACGGCAACATGCGGGTCGATACCCCGGTTGCGACCATGGGCATCCGCGGCACCGCAGTGCTGGTGGAAATCGGCGCCGACAACGGTCCGACCAAATTCTCGGTGCTCGTCGAGCCCGGTAACAAGGTCGGCTCGTTCAACCTCTATGACAAGGCAACCGGCGCGTTGCTGGGATCGGTCTCGCAGGCCGGTCAGGTCACGCTGGTGACCCCCGGCGGTATCGGCCAGCAGGCGACTGCCGTCGAACTGCCGAAGACCATTATTGATATTCAGAACGAACGCGCGCTGATCAAGCAAGTGTTCGAGATGTTCTTCCCGAACTACAACGACGCGAATCCGCAAGGGACCAATGGGATCGGGTCGAGCGTCAACAATCTGGCGAACTATCTGAACGGACTGATCAAGGTCGATTCAGGAACGGTTCTTCTCAAGGCCGACCTGATCTTCGCCGGTTTGTCCGGACCGGTCACGGTGACCGCGACCGCTGTGACGACCCCGCCACCGATTGTCATCACCGACGCGACTGACATCCAGCCGCCGGAGGAAAGGGGTGGCCGATTCTCGATTGCGGATCAGATCACGCCGGATTCCAGGATCATTCCTTACATCGCGGGTAGCGGCAAACTCGATACGGCCGAAGGTCCGGATTCTATGCCGTCCGGCTTCCCGCTGCGCAGCCTTGTGACGCTCGATGCTCTGACCGGCGAGATCACCTACAACCCCAGCGACTTCCGCTTTCTCGCCGACGGCGAGCAGGCGATCTACACGTTCAGCTTCCAGAGCCAGAGCGACGAGTTCATCTTCATCAAGACGTTGACGCTGACGATCGATGGCTTGAACGATGCCCCGGTCTTCACCGTCGAGAATTTCGCCGCGCCGGTGGTCGAGCCGGGCAGCACCGACTCGACTGCGACGTTCAGCAAACAAGGCACTCTGACCTTCACCGATCTCGACTTCAGCGATGTCGCATCGGGCTATACCGTCCAGACGCTCGGCGTGACCGCGGCCGGCAAAACCACCGCCGTTCCAAGCACGGCAGCCCTGCTCGGCTTCCTGCATCTCAACGGCGTGACCAAGGCCGTCGGCAGCACGCAGGGCGTCATCACGCAGACGTTCTCTGCGCCGGCCGGTGCGTTCGACTATCTCGCCGCCGGTGAGACGGTCAATCTTGCCTATCTGATCCGGGTAACGGACGCGGACGGCGCGTCGCGAACGTCGACGCTGACGGTGACAGTGACCGGCACCAACGATGGTCCGACGATCACCGGTGCGACCACGCCGGCCTCGACATCGGGTGACCTGTCCGAAGACGGCATGCTGACCGCGAGTGGTGTGATCACCTTCCGCGATGTCGATTTGTCCAATACGCACACGGCCGTTTCGGCGTTGACCGGCGGGACGATCTCGACGCCGCTGCCCGGCTTCAATCCGGCGACATCGATGCTCGGTTCGCTGGTGGTTACGGTCAACGAGAATCCGAACGACGCGAACAATGTCGGTACGGTGAGCTGGATTTACTCCCTCGACAATCTGATCGCACAACGGCTCGCCGAGGGGCAGATCGTCACGCAGACCTTCACGGTGACCATCACCGACAGCAGCGGCGCAACCGTGACGCAACCGGTAACCGTGACGATCACCGGCACCAATGACGTGCCGACGATCGTGCTGATCCCTCCGAATACGGGCGATCCGGTCACTGTCGATGTAGGCGCGGTGACGGAAGAGGCCGATGTCAACGTCGACGGTGATATTTCTGCCGCGGGCATTGTCGTGTTTAAGGATGTCGATCTGATCGACACGCATACGGCCTCGGTCACTCTGAAATCGGCCGATGCAACTGCTGATCTCCCGGGATTCAGCGAAGGCGTCGTCGGCGTGGCTGCGTCTGTCGATAGCGTCGGAACCTTCACGCTCGATACTACGCTGATCGGCGACGGCACCGATCTCATCGATATCGGTGTCGTCGGTTGGACCTTCATCGTCGATAACGATCATCCGGTCGTGCAATCGCTGGCTGCAGGCCAGACGATCACGCAGGTTTATACGGTCACGATCACCGACAGCAGTGGCGCAACTGTTGCAAAAGACGTCACCGTCACGATTGCGGGCACGAACGACGCGCCGACGGTCGATGCGGCCGTGGCAGAAACTCTGAGCGAGCCGACGGACACGAGCGCGCTGTCGGCCTCCATCGCCGTCGATTTCGGCGATGTCGATTTGATCGATACCGGACATTCGGCAACGATCCTCGGCGTCTCGCCAATCGGGCCGATCGGCGGATTGTCGGAAGGCGATCTGCTCGGTCTGGTGTCGCTGGGCACGGTGACCAAGGCCAGCGGCTCGCAGAGCGGAACGTTCAATCTCGATTTCAATGCTGCTGCGGGGACGTTCGACTATCTCGCCGCCGGCGAAACGCTGACGCTGATCTACGGTGTCCAGATCGATGATGGCGACGGCGGCAAGGTCAATCAGACCGTTTCAGTGACGATCACGGGCACCAACGACGCTCCGACGGTTGCTGCGGTCGCTGATACCGAGCTGGCGGACGCATCGGGTAGCGCTCTGACGATCGATGCCAGCATCGACGTCACGTTTGACGATGCCGATGCAACCGACACCGGGCACTCCGCGGCCATTACAGCTGTTGCGGCGAGTGGTGCAACGGCGGGCTTGCTGCTTGACGATGAACAGCTGGTCGACCTGCTGACGTTTCAGTCTCTCAGCTCGCCCGCCGGCAGCGATGTCGGCACGGCAAATTTTGCATTCTCGGCGCCTTCCGCCGCGTTCGACTATCTGGCGGTCAACGAAACATTGACGCTGACATACACGGTTTCTGTCAGCGACGGAGACGTAGCTGTCACGCGCGACTTCGTCGTTACGATCACCGGCACCAACGACGCGCCGGTGATCACGTCGAACGGCGGTGAACCGCTCACGGTCGCGGTGGCAGAGAACACGGCCGAAGTCACCACGGTGACCGCGACTGATGTCGATCATGGCGCAACGATCACCTACGAGATCGTGACCGGTTCCGGCTCGCCCGATGCAGCGCTGTTCGAGATCGATCCCGAGACCGGCGTGCTGAGCTTCATTGCTCCGCCGGACTACGAAGCTCCCCCGGGCGCCGGTCCCTATGTCGTGCAGGTCAGGGCTTTTGACGGTACGGATGAG
>JBEIPX010000365.1:0-3794 GCA_040376815.1 Bradyrhizobiaceae bacterium | reverse complement strand
TACTTCACGGCCTGGCGGCGATCGAGTGTGCTGGCGTTCATCACTTGCTCTCCGTCCATTTCTTTGCGCCAAGCAGGCGCTGCGAGATCAGAACCGCGATCTGCTGATCGGAATCGAAGGCCAGCGTCGCGGCCGCGGAAACAACATCGCTCGCTTCGTCGGCGGAGTTGATCCGGAAAACTGTCGTGCCCATGAGGTCGAATGCGCCTTGCGTCGCCGTTCCCATGGCGATCTGCCATGGATTGAACTCGGCCCACTCACCGCGCATCGTCACGATTGTGAGCAGCGGAAAGCGGCATGCGCTCATCAGCGAGAGCATGTTGACGCAGTTGCCGACGCCGCTCGACTGCATCAGGAGCGCGGAGCGATCGCCACCGAGCCAGGCGCCGGCGCAGAGCGCGATGCCTTCTTCTTCGGTCGTCAGAACGGTGGTCTTGATGCTCGTATCGTCGTGGCAGAGATTGATCAGCCGTGCATGCCCGGCATCGGGGACGTAGCTGACCTGCGACACGCGCGCTTCCTTCAGCGCTTTGAAAATGTCCAGCGGCCAGTCTCGGGCAGCTGTCACGCCTTTATCCAAGGCAACCGAATCCATATGAGCCTCGCCAGTTGTCATCTCGCGCCGGGGTATGAGGCAGACGCGAGGCGCTGTCCATTACGATATGTGCTTGAATTCTTTCATCTCATGCCAAGAAACGCTGGCTTGCGAAACGTCAACGGGTTTGCCCGGGAATAGGGTATCTGGATACTTCGAATGGCTGCCATCGATAAGGCGCTGCAGCATGAAAAGTCCCCGCGGGCCTGCCGCTGGCGGCTGACGAACGCGCGCGTCTCGGCGGTCATTGCGATCGAGCAGCTTCGGGACCGCGAGGCGTTCTGAGCCGCGATCTCCATGACATTAGAGTTCCGGAAAGGGCAGGCGCCTATCGCGCCAGCCCTTTTCTTTGGCAGCTGGCCGCCTGAATTTCGCCCTTGCCGCCGGCTGTGCCGCGGCGCAGAATTCATTATTGACGATAATGACTAATAAGAATAGCTATATTTGGAGTATAATCCTGATGCGGAAGTGAAGCAGGTCGCGCCCATGAACCGGATAGCGGGTCAATCAACAAATTCGAACAGCGCGATAGTCTCCGATTCGCAGGCGAACGCATTCGCATTCTCAAACTCGCCGTGCGAGATCGAGCAGCTGTCCGGTGGAAGTTTCGTTGTCCGCAGCACGCTGCCGCTCGGGCCTTATCCGGCCAGCGTCATCGCGGTGCTGAAGGCGAGGGCGGAACTGGCGGGCGACCAGATTCTGTTCCGTGAATCGAACGAGCACGGGATTGTCGGCGAGATCAGCTACCGCGATGCTTACCGGCAGGCCTGCAAGATCGGCCGGACCTATCTCGAACTCGGAGCCTCGGGCGAACGGCCGGTTGCGCTGATTGCCGAGAACTCGATCAAGACAGCAATCGCAATCCTCGGCTGTTATGCGGCGGGTGTGCCTGTTTCGCCGATCTCGTCGTCCTATTCCAAGATGTCGAGCGACTTCGGCAAGCTGCGCTACATCATCGACATCCTGACCCCGTCGCTTGTGATCTTTGACGATGCGACCGCGCATGCGGATGCGATCGCGCGCATCCCGTGGGGCGACGCGCGGCTGGCGGCGATCGCGAATGCGCAACCGGGCATGGTGACGTGGGAAGCGCTTGCCGGTGGCAACGCCATGACGCCGGACCTCGCTGCGTCTCCGGATCGGACGTCCAAGATTCTGTTCACGTCGGGTTCGACCGGCATGCCGAAGGGTGTGCTGGTGACGCAGCGGATGATGATGTCGAACCAGATCGCGCTCTCGCAAGTCTGGCCGGGATATTTCGCGTCGCCGCCGGTCCTCGTCGACTGGCTGCCGTGGAATCACACGTATGGCGGCAATCAGATCTTCAACATGCCGATCGTTTTCGGCGGATCGCTGACGATCGACCACGGGCGGCCGACGCCCGCCGGTATTGCGACGATGATCGCATCCATCAAGCGGATCAGGCCGAATCTGCTCCTGAACGTACCGCGTGCGCTGGATCTGCTCGCGGATCGCCTCGACGCGGATGCTTCATTTGCGGAAGCATTGTTCGAGCGGCTCGAATTGATCGGCTACGCAGGAGCCGCACTTCCGGTTCCTGTCGCGAACAAGCTCAGCAGGATCGCACGGCAGATCAAAGGACGCGACATTCCGGTCGTCGGGCTGTGGGGCGCCACGGAAACCGCGCCGGTCGCGACTGCGGTGTATTTTCCCTCGACCGAGCCGGCCAATATCGGGTTGCCGATCCCTGGTTTCGATCTCAAGTTCACGCCCGACGGCAGCAAGCATGAGATGCGTGTCCGCGGCCCCGGCGTCACGCCAGGCTACTGGCGGCAACCGGACGTGACCGCCAAGGCGTTCGACGAAGACGGCTTCTACCGCATGGGCGATGCCGGCCGCTTCGTCGATCCGGCGAACATCAATGCGGGACTGATTTTCGACGGGCGCGTCGCCGAGAACTTCAAGCTGTTGTCGGGCACGTGGGTGAATGTCGGCGCGCTGCGCGTCAACGTCGTTACCGCCTGCGTCGATCTGATCGCCGACGTGGTGATCGCGGGGCACAATCAGGATTACATTTCCGCGCTTATCTTTCCAAAGCTTGATGCGTGCCGCGACCTGGCCGGCGAAGAGATCATCGATCCGTCATGCGACGTGATCGTCAACGCCAAGGTCCACGACGCGATCCGCAGTGCGTTGGCGCATTACAATCGCACCGCCGGTGGAAGCTCGAACCGGATCGTGCGTGCGCTGATCATGCGCGAACCGCCGTCGGTCGACGCCGGCGAGATCACCGACAAGGGCTACATCAACCAGCGCGCGGTGCTGGAGCGCCGCGCAAAACTGGTGGACCTGCTCTACAGCCTGTCGTCCGGATCGGCCGTGATCGACATCGATCCGGCGTCGATCCCGGCTCTCCGAACCCTGGCGAGCTGATCTGCCCTCTGACTGAGCACGGAGCATCCGGTGTTTGAGAACGTTGAAATTCCCTATCGCGGTTACTGGTCAACGCCGTTTGCGAAATGGCAGGGCGCGTTCGCGGGACTGCACAGCATCCGCTTCGCCGCCACCGTTGCGAAGAGCGAGCTGAAGCGGCGCGAGATCACGCCCGATGTCTTCGATCACGCGGTGCTCGGCGTCACGATTCCGCAGTGGCGCGGCTTCTGGGGCGCACCGTGGATGATGAGCATGATCGGCAACGAGAATACGACGGGGCCGACCGTTGCGCAGGCGTGCCAGACCGGCCCGCGCAGCCTCGTCACTGCCGCGCATGAAGTCAGCAGCGGGCAGGCGACAGCGTCGCTTGTCGTCACCTGCGACCGGATGTCGAACGGCGCTTTCGTCACCTATCCGGGCGATGGCGGATGGGGCGGTTTGCCGAAGACCGAATCCTGGACCGTCGACAACTTCCTCGAAGCGCCGGACCTTGGGCACCCGGTGGTGCAGACGGCGGAGAACGTTGCGAGCCGCTGGCAGATCAGCCGCGAGGAACAGCATGACGTGGTGCTGCGCCGGTACGAGCAGTATCAGGACGCGCTCGCGAACGATCGCGCGTTTCAGCGCGGCTACATGACGCTGCCGTTCGATGTGCCCGATGCGAAATTCGCCAAGAGCGTCGCGACACTGGATGGCGATGCGGGCGTCAGCAAGACCTCGCGTGAGGCGCTTGATCGTCTCAAGCCAGCGTCGGAAGGTGGTACCGTCACTTTTGCCAGTCAGACGCATCCGGCCGATGGCAATG
>JBEIPX010000503.1:0-2400 GCA_040376815.1 Bradyrhizobiaceae bacterium | reverse complement strand
TCCGACTTCCTTGCGATCGCCGCGGCGGGTGCCTAACTCACGCAATGCTGTGACTTTCCCGCTTTATCCGGGGGTTACATTC
The DNA here is from genome assembly GCA_040376815.1 of Bradyrhizobiaceae bacterium. GTDB lineage: Bacteria > Pseudomonadota > Alphaproteobacteria > Rhizobiales > Xanthobacteraceae > SG-bin9. The sequence continues at coordinate 2,318 of JBEIPX010000503.1, read as the reverse complement.
GAGGCCCAATCGTGTAGAGACCGGCCGTCTTCAACCCGCGCAAGCTCACTGAAAGCCACCCCTGTGGCGCGTTGGCTTGCGATGGAAGGTCAGTAACGGACACCAGATGCAGACCGTCATTATCGTCATCCACCTCATGATCGTCATGACCCTTATCGGTGCTGTGCTGCTGCAGCGCTCGGAGGGTGGCGGTCTGGGCATCGGCGGCGGTGGCGGCTTCATGACCAACCGTGGCACGGCGAATCTGCTCACGCGGACCACGGCGTTTCTGGCCGTCGGCTTTTTCATCACCAGCCTTCTGCTGTCGTGGCTCGCGGGACTCGATCGCAAACCGAGTTCGATCGTCAATCCGGTCAGCCAGCCTGGTTCCCCGTCGGCACCGCTTGGCGGTGCAAGCGGTGGCGGCCTGCTGGACTCTCTGAAGAAGCAGGAGGCGCCGCCGGCTCCGCCTGCTGCTCCGTCCGGTCCGCAGGCGCCGCGCTCGCAGTGATGCAGGGCAGCCTTGCGGAGCGAAAGCTTGCGCAGAGCCTCAGCAGTCGCATTTAACGCGCGGGCGTTACTTGGTTTTCGCAATCACCCACAGCGTTTGATTTTCATTGGATAGGGGTGCGATTCGTTTTGGCGAATCGTGCCCGGTGCGTTAGAGGTTGGGCCCCATGGCGCGGTATATTTTCATCACCGGCGGCGTGGTTTCCTCGCTCGGAAAAGGTCTGGCATCGGCGGCTCTCGGAGCCCTGCTGCAGGCGCGGGGCTACAAGGTCCGCCTTCGCAAGCTCGATCCCTATCTCAACCTCGATCCCGGAACGATGTCGCCGTATCAGCACGGCGAAGTGTTCGTGACCGATGACGGGGCCGAGACCGATCTCGATCTCGGCCACTACGAGCGCTTCACCGGGCGGCCTGCGACCAAGCAGGACAACATCACCACCGGGCGCATCTATCAGGACATCCTGACCAAGGAGCGGCGCGGCGACTATCTCGGCGCGACCATCCAGGTCATCCCGCACGTTACCAATGCCATCAAGGACTTCATTCGTAACGGCAACGACGAGTACGACTTCGTGCTCTGCGAGGTCGGCGGCACCGTCGGCGATATCGAGGGGCTGCCGTTCTTCGAGGCGATCCGTCAGGTCAAGAACGACCTGCCGCGCGGCGAGGTCATCTACATCCACCTGACGCTTTTGCCCTACATCCCGAGCGCAGGTGAGTTGAAAACCAAGCCGACCCAGCATTCCGTCAAGGAACTGCGCTCGATCGGCATCCAGCCCGACATTCTCCTGTGCCGCACCGATCGTGAGATTCCGAAGGAAGAGCGGCGCAAGCTCGCGCTGTTCTGCAACGTGCGCGAAAGCGCCGTGATCGAGGCGAGGGACGTCGACAACATCTACGCCGTGCCGGAGGCCTACCACGCTGCCGGGCTCGACGACGAAGTGCTCGCCGCCTTCGGCATTCCGAACGAGACGCCGCCGACGCTGCAAAGCTGGCACCGCATCAACGAGCGCGTGCGCACGCCGGAAGGCGCGGTGACGATCGCCATCGTCGGCAAGTACACCGGCATGAAGGACGCCTACAAATCACTGATCGAGGCGCTGGCGCATGGCGGCATCGCCAACAAGATCAAGGTCAACCTCGACTGGATCGAGAGCGAGGTGTTCGAGAACGAAGACCCGGCGCCGTTCCTCGAGCACGTGAACGGTATTCTCGTTCCCGGCGGCTTTGGCCAGCGCGGCGCCGAGGGCAAAATCCGTGCGGCGCAGTTCGCACGCGAGCGTGACGTGCCGTATTTCGGCATCTGCTTCGGCATGCAGATGGCGGTGATCGAGGCCGCGCGGAACCTCGTCGGGATCGAGAACGCGAACTCGACCGAGTTTGGCCCGACCGACGAGCCCCTGGTCGGTCTGATGACCGAATGGCTGCGCGGCAATGAACTGGAAAAGCGATCGAGAGCCGGCGACCTCGGTGGCACCATGCGGCTCGGCGCCTATCCGGCCGCGCTGAAGCACGGCAGCCGCGTCTCGAAAATCTACGGCGACGCGCTGGAGATTTCGGAGCGGCATCGTCATCGCTACGAGGTCAACACGGCCTACAAGGATCGGCTCGAACAGCATGGCCTGCGCTTCTCGGGCCTGTCGCCGGACGGCGTGTTGCCAGAGATCGTCGAGTACGAAGACCACCCCTGGTTCATCGGCGTGCAGTATCATCCCGAACTGAAGTCACGCCCGTTCGAACCGCATCCGTTGTTTGCCTCCTTCATCGAGGCGGCGGTGGTCCGGAGCCGGCTGGTCTAGTACTTGTCAAGGTTGCCTTGGCAGGGCCGG
>JBEIPX010000023.1:0-15185 GCA_040376815.1 Bradyrhizobiaceae bacterium | reverse complement strand
TCTCGCGGCGAATGCCGTGCTCAACAACTTCCTGCTCATCAGCGCGTTCTTCCTCGACGGTCTCGCGAACGCCGCCGAACAGATGTGCGGCCGCGCGCTCGGCGCGCGCGATCGCAAAGGCTTCACCACCGCGACGAAGCTCGTGATCGCCTGGGGCTTTGCCTTTGCAATCGGCGTGACCCTCGTATTCGTGCTGTTCGGCCCGGCGATCATCGACGCCATGACCGCGAGTGCGGATGTGCGCCGCGTGGCGCGCGATTATCTCTGGCTGGTGGCGCTGGCGCCGCTGCTCGGCGTGTTCGCATTTGCTTATGACGGCATCTTCATCGGTGCGACCTGGGCGCGCGACATGCGCAACCTGATGGTGCTGTCGTTTGTCTTCTATATCGGCGCGTGGTTCTTGCTGAAACCGTTCGGCAATGCTGGACTCTGGGGCGCATTGCTCGTGCACTACATCGCCCGCGGCGGCCTGCAGGCGCTGCGCTACCCGGCCCTGGTGCGGCAATCGTTCGGGAATTAATCCGGCCAGTCTTCCGCCGTGATTGTCGCGGCATCGGCGCCGACGATTTCGCTGAGCGACTCGCGGCCGGTGCGGCGGAGCGTCGAGACCAGGTCCGCCTTGATGTCGCTGACCAGCGACAGGCCCTTGAACACCAGCGAACTGTACACCTGAATGAGCGTCGCGCCCGCGCGGATCTTGGTCAGCGCAGCGCCGCCGGAGTCGATACCGCCGACGCCGATCAGCGGGAATGCACCCTCGGCGCGCACATACGTTTCCGCCACCATTCGCGTCGACAGCCGGAACAGCGGCCGTCCCGAGAGGCCGCCCTGCTCGCTCTTGCGCGAATCCTGCAAGCGTTGCGGCCGCGTGATCGTCGTATTGGCGACGATCATGCCGTCGACACGCCGCGAGCGCGCGATGTGCACCACATCGTCGAGTTCCTGCAACGTGAGGTCCGGCGTGACCTTCAGCAGCACCGGCGAGTCGCCCGCGTTCTTGCGCACGCGCTCGCGCGCATCGATCACCCGCGCCAGCAGGTCGTCGAGCGCGGACGCCTGTTGCAGATTGCGCAGGCCCGGCGTGTTCGGCGACGAGACGTTGACGGTGAAATAGCTAGCGACCGGCGCGAACAGTTCGATCAGCTTCACATAGTCGGCCGTGCGATCGGCCGAATCCTTGTTGGCGCCGACGTTGACGCCGACGATGCCGCCATTGTTTGCGCGCGCCGCAAGCCGCCGCAGTACGGCGTCGCCACCGTCATTGTTGAAGCCCATGCGGTTGATCACCGCCTTGTCTCCCACCAGGCGGAAAAGCCGCGGCCGCGGATTGCCGATCTGCGGCAGCGGCGTCACCGACCCGATCTCGACGAAGCCGAAGCCGAGCCGCAGCAGCGCATCCGGCGCTTCGGCGCTCTTGTCGAAACCGGCCGCGAGCCCGACCGGGTTCGGAAAGTTCAGACCGAACGCGCGCACCGCGAGGCGCGGATCGTCCGGCCCCGGCTTCGGCAGCGGCATGAATGGCAGACCGCGAATCGCAAGGCGATGCGCATCCTCGGGATCGAGCAGCGTCAGAAACGGCAGCGAGAGGGCATCAAGCGCGCGGATCATGAGATGAGTTCCGGAATTGCATGCTCACCGCTCGAGCGCAGCCGCATCTCCATCACCTTGAGCACGGAGCCGGGATCGAGTTCGCCGTAGAGGTGCGGAAACAGATCGCCGCCGCGCGAGGGCTCCCACTTCAGCCTGTCGCCGAGCGCATCCGTATCGACCGCGATCAAAAACAGGCCGTGCTGGCCGGCGAAGTGCTTCGCCGCGGTGCCGGGCACCTGGGCGGCGGTCGAGAAATGGATAAAGCCGTCCCGCAGATCGTCGGCGCTGCCGCGGTAGGCGCCCTCGCGCTCGGCTTCACGCCAGGCTGACGCGGGGCAAATCTTGTAGATCGTCGGCACGCGCGCGATTCTCGCTTCTCGTTGGTTTTTCTGATGTTTTCCGGGAGTTTCACACCGTCGAGGGCGACCGTATCGGCCACGCCCGCGCGATTCAAGCGGCGTATCCCCCCAATTTTGCCGGGATGCCCCCGTTGCGCCAAAAATCGCTTCGAGGTAATAATTCCTAGACTCAATCTTTACCGGTCACACGGCCGCGGGCTTCGAAAGGCGTAGCGATGGCAATGCTCACACACGCCCAGATCTGGGCCGCAATGGACCGCCTCGCCGAGCGCGCCGGCATGTCGCCATCGGGAATGGCGAAGAGTGCTGGCCTCGATCCGACCACTTTCAACAAGTCCAAGCGCATCAGCGGCGACGGCCATGAGCGCTGGCCCTCGACCGAATCGGTCGCAAAGGCGCTGGCCGCAACCAACACCACGGTCGACACCTTCGTAGAGCTGATTCACGACACCGCGCGCAGCATGTCGACCGTGCCGTTGCTCGGTTTTGCCGAAGCCGGCACCGGCGGCTACTTCGACGACGGCGGCTTTCCCGTCGGCAAGGGCTGGGACGAGGTCGCCTCCCCGAAGGTCACCGACGAGCACGCCTACGCGCTGGAGATTTCCGGCGACTCGATGAAGCCCGCCTATCGCGACGGCGACGTGATCGTGGTGTCGCCGAGCGCGCCGATCCGCAAAGGCGACCGTGTCGTGGTGAAAACGATGAACGGCGAGGTGATGGTGAAGGAATTGCGCCGCCGCACGCAGAAGGTGATCGAGCTCGCCTCGCTCAATCCCTCGCACAAGGATCGCGTACTCGACGCCCGCGACGTCGAATGGATCGCGCGGATTATCTGGGCGAGTCAGTAAGGCACCTGCCTTATTCCTCATGGTGAGGAGCCGCGCGCAGCGTGGCGTCTCGAACCATGAGGCCACGGCGATGTGACATCAGGCCTCATCCTTCGAGACGCGCGTGCCGCGCTCCTCAGGATGAGGGTTGTTATGCCGCCGCGCTTCGCGCCAGCGCGCCGTCGATCATGCCGATCGCGTTGTTGACGCCGTAGACCGCGACGAACGAGCCGAAGCGCGGCCCCTTCTCCTGACCCAACAGCACCTGATAGAGCATGTTGAACCACTCGAGCGAGACGCCCGGGCGACCGTCCTTCGCCGGCTTCTTGTGATCGAGGAACGGCTCACGGCGGCCGATCTCGTAGACCGCGTTCTGGATGTCTTCGGCCGAGGCATCCTTCGGCAGGTTGGCCAGCGCATCGCGCAAGTCCTGCAACGCCGCGCGTTCGCCATCGGTCGCTTCGCGGAACGTCTTCGTTGGGGCGACGAAATCGCGATAGTAGTTGATGGCGTAGCCGACCATCGCATCGAGCCTGGGATGCGTCTGCGGCGTCACGCCCGGACGATAGCGGCCAATGAATCCCCACAGCGTCTCGGCGTTTTCCGCATTCGATGACGACACCAGCGTCAGCAGAAGCTGGAACGTCACCGGCATGTCGCCCTGCGGCGGCTTGCCGGAGTGGATGTGCCACACCGGATTGGCGAGGCGCTGCGCCAGAGCCTGGCGCGGATAGCCGTCGATGAATTGCTGGTAGTCATCAACGTTGCGCGGGATCACATCGAAGTAGAGCCGCTTCGCCGCCTTCGGCTCGCGGTACATGAACAGCGACAGCGATTCCGGCGAGGCGTAGCGCAGCCACTCGTCGATGGTGAGGCCGTTGCCCTTCGACTTCGAAATCTTCTGGCCCTTGTCGTCGAGAAACAGCTCGTAGTTGAAGCCTTCCGGTGGCGCAGCGCCAAGCGCCGAGCAGATCTTGCCCGACAGCTTCACGGAATCGATCAGGTCCTTGCCGGCCATTTCGTAATCGACGCCGAGCGCGACCCAGCGCATCGCCCAGTCCGGCTTCCACTGCAGCTTGCAGTGACCGCCGGTAACCGGAACGGTGACGGGCTCCTTCGTCTCCGGATCTTCATACGACACGGTGCCCGCCTTCACGTCATGCGCCGTGATCGGCACCTGCAACACCACACCGGTGCGCGGACAAATGGGCAGGAATGGCGAATAGGTCGCCGCACGCTCCTCGCGCAGCGACGGCAGCATGATCGCCATCACCTTGTCGATGCGTTCCAGCATCTTGAGCAGCGTCGCGTCGAAGCGGCCGGACTTGTAGTACTGCGTCGAGCTCGCGAACTCGTACTCGAAACCGAACGCATCGAGGAACGCGCGCAGCCGCGCGTTGTTGTGCTCGCCGAAGCTCGGGTGCGTGCCGAACGGATCGGCGACCCTGGTCAGCGGCTTGCCGAGATCCTTTGCCAGCATCTCCTTGTTCGGTACGTTGTCCGGCACCTTGCGCAGGCCGTCCATGTCGTCGGAGAACGCAAGCAGCTTCGTCTTGATCTTGTCCTCGGTCAGCACGCGGAACGCGTAACGCACCATGGTGGTGCGCGCGACTTCGCCGAACGTGCCGATGTGCGGCAGACCCGACGGGCCGTAACCGGTCTCGAACAGCACTTCGTCTTTCGGAGCCTTCTTCAGGCGCGCGACGATCGCCTTCGCCTGTTCGAAGGGCCACGCATTCGATTGTTCCGCAAGCGCCCTCAGGTCGCTCGCCGACAGTTCATCCGACATCTCTACTCTCCGCGAAGCGCGCCATGATCCGCCCCGCAATCAAAATCACCATTCCTGCAATGAGGAACAGCACCAGCACATGGACCGCGTATACCGCGACCTTGGCATATCCCAAAGCGGCGGCATCGACGAACGGATAGGGGTAGAATCCCGACCATTTGCCGCGCACCAGAACCGCCAGCAAATAGGCGATCGGATAGATCATCCACAGAAGCGGATCGTACCAGCGCAGACCTGCCTTGCGCACGCAGGCGCACCAGAACACCAGATAGCCGAGCGGCATCACCGTGTGAAGCAGCAGGTCGGCGAGATATTGCGCCCCCTGCGGCGACCAGAGTTTCGCCAGCACCGTGTGATAGACGACCGCGACCACGACGACATAGGCTGCGATCGCCGAGCGGAAGAACGGATGCACCAGCCATTCGTCCATCCGCGCTTTCATCACGAAGCCCGACAGCGCAAACGCGGCGAGAAAATTGGTCTGGATCGTGAAGTAGCTCAGAAAGCGCGCGGTCGATTCCAGCGCGCCCTGCTCCGCCGGCGCCGCCTTCAGCAGCAGCGCATATTGCAGAGCCAGCGCGAACCAGCCGATGGCTGCAAGCAGCGCGGCCAAAGCCCTCTTCGTTTTCGACGACATGCGCATGGTCTGCATCAACGTCCGGATTGAGCTGTCATTGCGAGCGAAGCGAAGCAATCCAGTCCAGCTCTCGGCATTGGATTGCTTCGTCTCGCAAGCACGCTCCTCGCAATGACAACCATCCTAGAACGGACTGACGGAAAAGTAGCGCAGCCAGAGGTCGGTGTAGCGGCCTTTTTCCCAGATCCGGAACATGGCCCAGTTGATCGCCTGCCGCAAAACATCATTGCCGCGGCGCACAGCGATGCCGACGCCCTCGCCGAAATAGCGGCTTTCCGCGAACGGGCCGCCGCTGAAGGCGCAGCAGTTGTCCGAATCCGTGCCGTTGATCCAGAACGCGAACGCGATGGCGTCGCCGAAAATGAGATCGACCTCGCCGCGGCGCAGAGCCTGCCGCAAGGCATCTTCATTCGGATAGGTCGTCAGCGCGGCGTCGGTGAAGAACGCCTTCAGGTACGCCTCGTGCGCGGTGCCGGCGATGGCGCCGAGCTTCTTGCCTTCGAGATATTCGGGGCGGACTTCCGGCAGCACCGCGTCGCGCCGCGACACGAAGCGTGCCGGTGCGCGATAATACGGATCGGTGAAATCGACCTTGGCGCGCAGCTGCGGCGTCACCGCCAGCGAGGCGATGATCGCGTCGCCGCGATTGGTCGCGACCGAATCCAGCAGCGTCTCGAACCGCCGCATCTGGATGGTGCAGGAAACCTTGATCTCCTCGCAGATCAGCCGCGCGAGGTCGACGTTGAAGCCGGTGGGGTTGCCGTCTGCGCCCGTATAGTTGAACGGCGGATAATCGTTCTCGGTGAGAAAGCGGATACCGGTGATGCGCGTCAGATCCGGCCGGTCGGGACGACGGCGCGGATCCCAGAAACCGGGAACGGCTTGCGGGGCCGTCTGGGCGCCCGCCGGCGCCAGCGGCGCAACGGTATTCTGCTGCGCGCCGGCCGGTGCGGCGAAAGCCATCGCTCCCAGCAGCGCGAGCCCCAAGACGAGCCCCAAGACAGGCCCCGAGATCGGCATCAACGGCAAGATTCGGTAATTGGAGAACACGGCCATCTTTGGTTGCATGTTGGCGGCACTTGTACGGCTTATAGACCATCCGCCGGGAGACGCGAGTGACCTTTATCGACGGCTGATTTGGGCGAGTCCAAGGTCAAAATAATGTCCCGGCGCAGGGAGCAGACCGTCTCGGCACCCCCTCTGCCCACATTTCTGGCGGACATGTATGCCGTCCACTCCTCCGACAACGACAATCAGGCAACCGCAGGCGAGCCCGGCCCGGCCGCCGAGCTCGATTGCCTGCGCGGCGTGCTCGCGCCGGAGTTGCTGCGATGGGCGGCAACGCGCAGCGAAGCCACGGCACTCGGTGCCGACCGGGTGCTGATCCGGCACGGGCTGATCGGCGAAGACGCCTATCTCGCGCGGCTGGGGGCGTGGGCGGGCATCAAACGCGAGACATTCGCCACCGCCACCCGCAACGACTGCCCGCTCCGCGACGACCAGTTGCAACGCGCCGCGCAGCAGGGTGTCGTGCCGCTGCGGCTGAACGGCAGCCTCGTGTGGGTGATCGCACCGCGCGGCTTCACTGCACGGCGGCTATGTAAGTTCGCCGCAAAGTTTCCCGATCACATCGGCCGCGTTCGCATCGCTTCCACCGACGACCTGTCGCGATTTCTGTTGGAAGAAGCGGCGGCGCCGATGGCTGTTGCTGCGACCGACGGACTGCATGATCGCTGGCCGGCAATGTCAGCGGCGCCGCGCAAGCAACCTCGCCGCCATATGATCCGTCCAGTGGCTAGCGGCGCTGCCGCTACTGCGACGGCGCTGTTGCTGCCCGAGCTGTTCGGCCTCGTGCTGGCGCTGTGCTTTCTCGCCTTCATCGTCCTGCGGCTGTTCGCGAGCATCCTGCCGTGTCCGATTCCGGAGCGGCTGCCGCGGCTGCGGGATGCGGAACTACCGAGCTATACCATCCTGGTCGCGCTCTATCGCGAGGCGACATCGGTCGCGCCGCTGATCGCCGCGTTCAACGCCTTCGACTATCCGCGCGAAAAGCTCGAGATCATCCTCGCGATCGAGCCGAACGATCTCGAAACCCGCGCCGCGATCGCGCGTCTCGGTGCACAGCCACACATCCGCACGATCATCGCATCGAAGCACGGCCCGCAGACCAAACCGAAAGCATTGAACTTCGCGCTGCCGTTCGCTCGCGGGGCTTTCCTCGCCGTCTACGACGCGGAGGACAGGCCGGAGCCCGGACAGCTGCGCGCCGCGCTCGATGCGTTTCGCCGGCACGGCCCGGAACTGGCGTGCGCGCAGGCGAGCCTCTGCATCGACAATCCGCACGACAGCTGGCTGTCGCGCATGTTCACGGCGGAATATGCCGGACAGTTCGACGTGTTCCTGCAAGGCATGTCGAGACTCAACCTGCCGATCCCGCTCGGCGGCTCGTCCAACCACTTCCGCACCGCGACTCTGCGCGAGGTCGGCGCGTGGGACGCCTATAACGTCACCGAGGATGCCGACCTCGGCTTTCGTTTCGTGCGCTTCGGCTACCGTTCGGTGATGTTCGCGTCGACCACCTATGAGGAAGCGCCGGCGCGGTTCGGCGCATGGCTGCGGCAGCGCTCGCGCTGGATGAAGGGCTGGATGCAGACATGGCTCGTGCACATGCGCTCGCCGCGCAAACTCTGGCGCGATGCCGGCGCACGAGGCTTCCTCACCCTCAACCTGATCGTCGGCGGCAACGTGTTGACCGCACTGGCGCACCCGTTTCTGGTCGGCGGCGTCACGATCTCCCTCGCGGCCAGCGCGCTGGGTTATCCATCCGCCTACCTGTCCGGCCGGTTCGCGGCGATTCATCTGGCGGCGATCGTGCTCGGCTATCTGACCTCGGCGACCATCGGCCTTGCCGGCCTCGCGCGCCGCGGCCTGCTGCACGCAAGCGGCGTGCTGCTGTTGATTCCGTTCTATTGGGTGTGTCTTTCGATCGCGGCGTGGCGCGCGCTCTATCAGCTCGTGACCGAGCCGCATCGCTGGGAGAAGACCGAGCACGGCCTCGCGCGCAGCGCCTGGTTCACGAGCCGGATGAAATCATCCAGGCACGCCGCCAAACAGCGGAGCGCGATGCGATCCAGGATCGTCGGACGTCAGAGATAGCGCTTGAGATCGGTTGCCGCGTCTTCCGGCTTGCGCTTGATGTCGAACGGGCGGACGAAGCGGCCCTCGCGATCCATCAGGTAGATCAGCGCCGTGTGATCCATCGTGTAGTCGCCGTCCTTGAGCGGCACCTTCTTCGCGTACACGCGATAGCCGGTGACGACCTTCTCGACCGCGGCCGGATCGCCGGTCAGCCCCTTGAGACGCGGATCGAAGCTCGACAGATAGTCCTTCATCTTGGCGACGGAATCGCGCTCCGGATCGACGGAGACGAAGTAGGCGTTGACGCGGTCGCCGTCCTTACCCATGGCGCGCAGCAGTTCCGACATCTCGAACAGCGCCGTCGGGCAGACATCCGGACAATGGGTGAAACCGAAGAAGATGAGCGTCGGCTTGCCCTTGAGGTTCTGCTCGGTGACGGTCTTACCGTTGTGATCAACGAGCTGGAACGGACCGCCGATGGCGGCGGGCGCCGTGACCTTCTGCAAGCCGCCGAGCATCCACAGCGTAATCAACAGACCGATGGCGAGTGACGCCGCGAAGGCCGCGAAAATGACCAGCGGGCGGGTCTTGTTGGCAGGCGTCATGGAAATCCTTGCAAGCGATCAGAAACAGGCGGCGATTCCGGCGGCAATCGTCTCGAAGAACACCGCGGTGCCGTAGCGAGCCCACAGCACTCCCGCGCCAGCAAATGCGACCAGCACGACCGTCAGCGCAGCGATCACCGCAGCGCGCTGCCATCTTGGGGCTGCCTGCCCTTGCTCGAGAACGTCATCCGCCATGAAGGCCGCCGATCAGGACGGAACAACCCGTCCAAAGCTGACTTAGGCCGGGCGGCACAGCCGATCAAGCATGCTCCACGCACGGCCGATCACGTCCTGCGGAGCAGGATGGCCGCCAGACGGCAAATTCAAAGAGATTCTTGAGAGATCAGCGCCTCAGGGTGCGTGGAGCCTGCGCCTGCGCATCCATGAAGCAGGGCTTGTACATGCCAGCGAGCTGCCGGCCCCGCAGGAAGATCATCTGCGGCTTCAGTCCACCACGCTGCGCGATCCAGCGGCGGATGTTGCCCGGATACATCGAATACAGGAGCTGGGTTGCTTCGGGATTGGTCACCGAACGGCCGTTCGGACCGAAATCCCATGCGGCATGAAAGCCGAGATTGGCGCGCGAGGTGACGCAAATCCGCTCCGGCGGCAGTGCGCCAAGCACGATCGTGCAGGCTGACGCACACAAACCATCAATCATCACGGATTCGCCGGAGGAGCGCAGACCGCGATACTTCTCGACGTAGGTTCCGATCCGTCCGCCGCGGTCCTCGGAGATTCGCACGACAGCGTGGCTCGATACAACGCCCGCGAGAAGCAGACCCGCCGCGAGCAACCCCGTCACGATCCTCATGCCCCGCCCCGTGCCTTCAAGAAACACCGCGTTGTGATGCCGTCAGAACCACGTGTAGCGTGTTGCGAGTCCCCGTTTTTGTCCAGCACCCTCAAGGCATTCGATTCAAATTCAGCGGCAGTGTTGCACGCGGGATGCACTCGGCCCAAAATGGAACACGCCGGTACAACCGGGCACGCCGGGGAGGTGGGGGCGATGGCGAATGATGCGGATGCAATCGTTGTCGGCGGAGGACTTGCGGGTCTTGTCGCTGCGACCGAGCTGACCGACGCCGGCAAGCGCGTCATCCTCGTTGATCAGGAAGGCGACCAGAATCTCGGCGGGCAGGCCTTCTGGTCGTTCGGCGGATTGTTCATGGTCGATTCACCGGAACAGCGGCATCTCGGCATCAGGGACTCGTTCGATCTCGCCTGGCAGGACTGGCAAGGCGCCGCCGGCTTCGATCGCGCGGAAGACAACTGGCCGAAGCGCTGGGCCGAGGCCTACGTGAATTTCGCCGCGACCGAGAAGCGCAGCTGGCTGCGCGCGATGGGTCATCGCATCTTTCCGATCATCGGCTGGGCTGAACGCGGCGGTTACGATGCGACCGGTCACGGCAACTCGGTTCCGCGCTTTCACGTGACGTGGGGCACCGGCCCCGGCGTGGTCGAGCCGTTCGAGAAGCGTGCCCGCGCCGCTGCCGCCGAGGGCAAGCTGATCTTCAAGTTCCGCCACCGCGTCGATGCGCTGACCATGAGCGGCAATGCCGTCGACGGAGTGCGCGGCACTGTCCTGGAAGCGGCCAGCGTTCCGCGCGGCGTCACGTCATCGCGCACGGCCATCGGCGAGTTCTCGTTCAAGGCGCAGGCGGTGATCGTCGCCTCCGGCGGCATCGGCGGCAATCATGATCTCGTCCGGAAGAACTGGCCGCAACGCCTGGGCCAAGCACCGAAGCACATGGTCACCGGCGTGCCCGCGCATGTCGACGGCCGCATGATCGCGATCACGGAAGCCGCAGGCGGCCGCGTCATCAACCGCGACCGCATGTGGCATTACGTCGAGGGCATCCATAACTGGAACCCGATCTGGCCCGGCCACGGCATCCGCATCCTGCCAGGTCCGTCGTCGATGTGGTTCGACGCCAAAGGCAACCGCCTGCCCTCGCCGCTCTATCCCGGCTACGACACGCTCGGCCAGCTCGACTACATCATGAAGAGCGGCCACGAGTATTCATGGTTCATCCTGACGCAGGCGATCATCAAGAAGGAGTTCGCGCTCTCCGGCTCCGAACAGAATCCCGATCTCACCGGCAAGAGCTGGCTGATGACGGCGCGCCGCGCCTTCAACAAGGGCGCACCCGCGCCGGTCGAGGCCTTCAAGGAGAAGGGCAAGGACTTCATCGTCCGCAACAACCTCGCCGATCTCGTCGCGGCAATGAACCAGCACTCCGGCGAAAATCTCTTGAGCTATGATCACATCAAGATGCAGATCGAGGCGCGCGATCGCGAGATCGAGAACAAGTTCGTCAAGGACACGCAGGTGATGGGCATCCACAACGCCCGCCGCTACATCGGCGACAAGCTGATCCGCACCGCGCGGCCGCATCGCATTCTCGATCCGGAGAAGGGTCCGCTGATCGCGGTGCGCCTCAATATCCTCACGCGCAAGACGCTCGGCGGCTTCGAGACCGATCTCGACGCGCGCGTGTTCGGTAACAACGGCGAGATCGTGCCCGGCCTTTATGCGGCCGGCGAAGTCGCGGGCTTTGGCGGCGGTGGCATGCATGGCTACCGCTCGCTTGAAGGAACGTTTCTTGGCGGCTGCCTGTTCTCGGGCCGCACCGCCGGACGCGCGGCGGCGAAGGCGATCGCTTAGAGATTCATCCTTGCCCCGGACGCAGCGCGGCCTACCGCTTGATCCCGAGAAGTGCGAAGCGGTTTTCGGATCAGATCATGCGTATGGCATAACGCGCTGCCGATCCGGGGCCGTTCGATCCGCTGTCGTTGGAATGCTCCCGGATCGGCGGCGCAACTCAAGCGCTGCGCCTTGTCCGGGACACGCGAAAGCAATGCATCTCTACAGTCGCCGGAACGGCAGCGCCGGACCATCCAGCTTGCGCAGACCCGGCTCGCGCCGCTCGAGCCACCAGCCGTATTGCTTCGGCCAGGACTCGAAAAGGCCGTCGATTGTCGCGCCGCCGTTTGCAAGCGACAGCTCCGCATGCAGCGGCCAGTTCGGATCGAACAGCGCCTCGCGGCCGATGGCGATGATGTCGGCATGGCCCTGGCTGAGCACATCCTCCGCCTGCTGCGGATGCAGGATCAATCCCACCGCCATGGTGGCGATGTTCGCCTGCTTGCGGATTTCGGACGCGAACGGCACCTGGAAACTGTAGCCACGCGGAATGCGGGCGGCGGTCGCCGAGCCCATCAGGCCGCCCGACGAGCAGTCGATCACATCGACCCCGCGCGTCTTCGTTTCCTGGGCGAACGCGACCGAATCCTCCAGCACGAGACCGCCGTCGATGCCGTCGACCGACGACACGCGCACGAATAGCGGCTTGTCCTGTGGCCACGCGGCGCGCACCGTTTCGATCACCTGCAGCGGGAAGCGCATGCGCCCCGCGCGGTCGCCGCCATATTGATCGTTGCGCAGGTTCGAGAGCGGCGAGAGAAACTCGTGCAGCAGATAGCCGTGCGCGCAGTGAATTTCGAGCAGATCGTAACCAGCGCTCACCGCACGCAAAGTCGCCTTGCGCCAGTCTTCCAGCATCTGCGTGAGGTCGGCCTGCGTCAACTCGTGCGGCTTCAGCCAGCCGTCGTCCATCGGGATGGGTGATGGCGCGACCACGCGCCACGGTTTGTCGCCGCGTGCTACATCGTCCGCGGTGAGCGCCGCGTTGCCGTACCACGGCCGCTGCATGCTCGCCTTGCGGCCCGCATGCGCAAGCTGAATCGCCGGCACCGAACCGTTGGCGCGCAGGAAGTCCGCGATGCGCTTCAGCGGCGGCAACTGTTCGTCGTTCCACAGGCCGAGGTCGCCATGAGTGATGCGCCCTTCCGGCGCGATCGCGGTCGCTTCCACCATCACCGTGCCGGCGCCGCCCTGCGCGAACTTGCCGAGATGAACGAGGTGCCAGTCGTTGGCGACGCCGTCGTTGGCCGAATACTGGCACATCGGTGAAATCAGGATGCGGTTTTTGGCGCTGACACCACGCAGCGTGATCGGAGAGAACAGTGCGGGCTTTGATGCCGCGTCTTTTGCAGGAGCAGTCATTGGACCTCGTGATGTCGCGTTCAGATAACCGCTGTTGATTTCAGCAAAAGGCCCGCGGCGGTCAAGTCCGGCGCGGGCCTGTCACGTCTGCGAGAAATGGATTTCTCAGCTCATCATGCCCGATACGGGTCCGGATACACGAGGCTGCGCAAACCGCCACGATTGAACGGCGTCCACTTGCCTTCCTCCTGCGCGAGGCGATCCGCCACCGCATAGACCACCGCCGGATGGTGGCCCATGCCGCAATGGCTGCCGTCAACCTCGATGTTCTCGGCAAAGGTGTCCGGCTTTTCCATGCAACCCTGCCACGCGCACACGCCATCGGTACGGCTGAAGATCGCCGTGGTCGGCACCGGCGGCGTCATCGACAGATGGCCGCCGAATTTCTCGTCGTTGTCATCGGCGCGGCGGCCGCTGGCGTATTCATAGACGCGCCACGCATTCGTCGACTTCGGGCTGCCCGAGAACGGGCTGCCGAGCGTGATCACACCGCGCACGCGATCCGGCATCATCTTCGCGAGTTGCCGCGCGTAGAGACCGCCGAGGCTCCAGCCGACGAGGCTGACCTTGCGGCCGTGCGTGTCGCTGAGTTCGTGGACGAGATCGACCATCGCGTCCTGCACGCCGTGGCGCAGACCCAGATTGCGTCCCTGCCGCCAGCCGCTCACGGCATATCCGCGCGACTTGAGGAAGCTGCGCAACGCGCGCGTCGAGACATCGCTCGCCATCAGGCCGGGCAGGACGAGGACGGGATGACCGTCGCCGCGCGGCGCAAGGCTGAGCAGCGGCAGCGCCGCGAGGAACGCACCGAACTCGGAGATTGCGCGGGTTTCCAGCAGCATCAAGGTGCGGGACGGCGGCGCAAGCGTCTGGGCAGTCGCAGACATTCAGTATCCTTTCGAGTCGAAAACCTGTTCGTTCAGTGGACGATCAAAGCAACACTCGGACGAAAGCGAAGCACATCGATTCAAGCTAGGGAGCAAAAAACCCCACTTCAAGCGCTCCTCGGGGCATTCACAGCGTTGAGCCGGGATTGTTGCAAACAAGCCGCACCCGCTACACTCGTTGTTTACATACCTCTGACCAGCACCTCGATTGTGTGCAGTGCAAGACCGGCCAATCCGCCGATCAGGGTGCCGTTGAAACGGATGTATTGCAGGTCGCGGCCGACGTTCACTTCGATCAGCGTGATCAGCTGCGTCATGTCCCAGGCCTTCACCTGATCGGCGATGAAGGTGGAGACGCCGCTCTTCTGGCTGGCGATGAAGCTCTTGAGAACGGTGATGACGCCGGTGTTGATTTCGCCGCGCAGCTGCGGATCGGCGGCGAGCTGCGCGCCCGTCTCCATGAACATCTTCGACAGATGCCGTTCGAGCACGTCCGTCTCGCCGCGCGCGTTGCGCTCGATGAAAAGACGAACGTTCGCCCAGATCGTCTGCGCCAGATCAGAGAGTTCCGGCCGCGACAGCAGATCGCGCTTCAGCAAGTCGAGGCGACTGGCGTAGGCAGGCTCGCTCTCGAGCTTGTCGATGAACGACAGCAGGATGCGATCGAACTCGCCGCGGAACGGGTGCTGCGGATCGCCGCGCACGTCGTCGAAGAACGACCTCGCGGACGCCGCGACCTTCTTCAACAGGAATTTGTCGGCACGATAGAATCGCAGCAGGGTCGGCAACTCGGCGCGAATCTTTTCGCGAATCGCAGCCATCGTCTCCGGCTCGTTCAGCGAGCCGTGCGCGGCGATCAGAAGATCGTCGAGCAGCACGCGATGACGGCCCTGCGCGATGAAGCCGCGCAATGCGCCGGCCGCGAGCGGGGCGAGATCAACGGACTGCAGCTGCGCCATGATGCGGCGAACCGCATACGATTTGAGTCCGGAGTTGTCCGCAGCTTCGATCGCTTCCGGCAAAAGCCGCAGCACGAAGCGCGACAGATCGAGGCTGCGCTTCTGGTCCTGCAGCCAGTCGGCAACGAATGATGCGAAGTCGACTTCACGCAGTTTGGCTTCGACAGGCGCGGCGTCGAGGAAATGCTCCTCGATGAACTTGCCCAGCTTTTCCGCGATTTTGTGCTGGTTGCTGGGGATGATCGCCGTGTGCGGAATCGGCAGACCCATCGGCCGGCGAAACAGCGCCACCACCGCATACCAGTCGGCAAGCCCGCCGATGGCG